>CAIWXH010000592.1 GCA_903916565.1 uncultured Oscillochloris sp.
ACCGCCCACTTCGAGCGCCCCGCAACGATGAACTGGTCAATAATGACCTGCCCGCCGTTGGCAAAGTCGCCGAACTGCGCCTCCCACAGCACCATGGTGCCCGGAGCGTGGGTGCTGTAGCCATACTCGAAGGCCAGCACGGCGGCCTCAGAGAGCGGGCTGTTGTACACGGCAAAGGCCGCCCGCGCCTGCGGAATGGCGTGCAGCGGAATAAAGCGCTCGCCCGTAATGCTGTCGTGCAGCACCAGATGGCGCTGGCTGAATGTGCCGCGCTCGCTGTCCTGGCCGCTCATCCGAATGGGCGTGCCGTCGGCGATGATGGCGGCGAAGGCCAGCAGCTCGGCGTGCGCCCATTCGATCCCGCCGGCGTCGTGCAGGCTCTGGCGGCGCCGCTGGAGCATGCGCTCCAGCTTCGGGTGGCCGGTGAATTCCTCGGGGCGGTCGAGCAGCGCCTCGTTCAGCTCGATCAGCTTCTGGGTGCTGATCGGCTTGGCGTAGATCTGGGCGCGCAACGGGTTTGTGACCGGCTTCTGCGCTGCCGGAGGGGGCGCAGCGGCGGCGAGGCGCTGGCGCTCGCGCACCGTGTCAAAGGCTTGCTGAAGCTTCTGCATCACCACCTCGACGCGGCCCTGGGCCTCTTCACGGGTGATAATGCCGCGCCGTTCCAGCTCACGCGCCCACAGTTCGCGCACCGTCGGGTGGTTGCGAATCTTCTCGTAGAGGCGCGGCTGGGTAAACTCCGGCTCGTCACCCTCGTTGTGGCCCCAGCGCCGGTAGCCCACCAGATCGACGAGAAAGTCCTTCTGGAACTTTTCGCGGTAGGCCCAAGCCATACGCGCCACGGCAGCACACGACTCCGGGTTGTCGGCATTCACATGCACCACCGGCATCTCGAAGCCACGCGCCAGATCCGAGGCATAGAGGGTCGAGCGCGAGTCGGTGTAGTCGGTGGTGAAGCCAATCTGATTATTCAGAATGATATGGATTGTGCCGCCGATGTGGTAGCCGACGAGCCGCGACATATTCAGCGTTTCGGCCACGATGCCCTGACCGGGGAAAGCTGCATCGCCGTGAATAAGAATCGCCAGCGACTCTTTCTCGTCCTCTTGGGGATAGCCGGGGCGCGTGCGCTTCTCTTGGGCAGCGCGGGCGCGCCCGATAATCACCGGGTTCACATACTCAAGATGGCTGGGGTTGGGCGCCAGGGTAATCGGCATCTCTTTCACGCCGCTCTCGCGATACGCCTTGCGGGCGCCCAGGTGATACTTCACATCGCCCGTCCAGCCCAGGTAGGTGTCCTTCGTATAGTCGGGCGTAATGAACTCGGTGAGGATGGAGGAGTAGGGCTTGCCCAGGATGTGCGCCAGCACATTCAGGCGGCCCCGGTGGGCCATGCCGATCACGACCTCGCGGGTGCCAGCGACGGCGGCGGCGCGAATGATCGAGTCGATCATCGGCACCAGCATGTCGTTGCCCTCAATCGAGAAGCGCTTCTGGCCGGGGAAAGTCTTATGCAAAAAGCGCTCGAAGCTCTCGACTTCCGTCAGGCGGTCGAGCAACTCGCGCTGGCGGTCGGCATCAAAGCTGGTGAAGAAGCAGCGGCTCTCGGCGGCCTCACGGATCCAGTTGCGCTCATCGTGGTGCTGAATCTGGTCAGTCTCGTAGCCGATTGGCCCCGAGTAGATCTGGCGCAGCCGCTCAACGCCCTCGGCGGCATCGCGCACCTGGCTCGCCAGCGGGCCACGGATGATATGGGCGGGCAGGCTCGCCAGGTCGGCCTGCGTCACCCCGTGCGAGGCCAGCTCAAGCCCTGGGTCGCCGGGCGGGTCGCTCGCCAGCGGGTCAATGCGTGCCGCTAGGTGGCCCAACTCGCGCAGGTAGCGGATCAGGCGGGCGGCGCCAACGATCCTCGTCACGTCAAGGGATGGCGGGACTTCGTCGGTCGGGGCGTCTGACTCTGCGGGCTGCCACTGGACGAAAAAAGCCCGCGTGGCTGCATCCACCGCCTGCGGGTCGGCCAGATACAGCTCGTACAGCTCCATCAGATAGCCGGCGTTCGGGCCATGGAATTGGTGCCAGTCGCGCATAGGGGCTTCTTTGATCTTAGAGGTTTCAGGTGCCGGGGTTGGCGTTCCGTTAGCGTCTCGTATGACCCTCACCCCCCTGCCCCCTCTCCCTGAACGGGAGAGGGGGAGCCGGACATCTTCTGGTGCGGTCACTGGCGGGCATTGTACCATGAGGGGTAACGGCAGCCTTTTGGTGTGCGGCACCGCCCACCGCTACCCCGCCCGCCCCCGCGCGCCCACCGCCAGCAGCGCATCAGCCAAGGCGATGATTTGCTCGGCCCAGAGGACGGTGGTGCGCCACGCGGCGGGGATGCTTGCTAGGCCGTAGTGGGCGCCCGCAAGCTGGCCGTAAATCGCCCCGGTGGTGTCGGCGTCTTGCCCAAGATTGACGGCCAGCACCGCCCCGGTCTCAAACGAATCGCCCTGGTAGAACGCCCACAGTGCGGCCTCCAGGGCGTCCACGACATAGCCGGTGCCCTTAATCGCCGGGGGCTGCTTGCGCTGATATGAGCCGTGCGCCACCGCAGCCACAGCGGGGGCCAGCTCCAGGTCGTCGCCAATCGTCAGGTCGAGCAACGCGCCCTTGGGCGCACCCCCAAGCGCCCGCCAGAGCAGACGGGCGTAGAGGCGACAGGCGTCCACGGCCTCGCGGGCGGCGTGCGTGGTGCGCGACTGAAGGGCGGCCCACGCGACAGCCTGCGCTTCGCTCGCGGCGGCTAGGGCGACGGGGGCCAGGCGCATCAGCGAGCCATTCCCGGCGGTGTTGGGGCTAGGGTCGCCGGCGAGCGGGTCGCCGGTTTTACTGTAGCGCTGGAGGGCGCCACTGGTGGCGTTGCCGATGTCGAAGCAGCGCCCCGTCACCGAATTTTCGCCCTGGCGCCACCAGCGCACATAGCGCTCCATCTGGTCGCGGGGGTCACAAGCGCCCACGGCCACAAGGCTCTGTCCAAGACAGAGGGCCATGCTGGTGTCGTCAGTCCAGCCACCGGGGGGCAGCCCAAATGGCCCACCGCCGACAATTTGCGTCACCTGGGGCGTGAAGGGATTCAGCGGGCCGGTAAACTCTAGCGTGGTGCCTAGGGCATCACCGGCGGCAAGGCCAAGCAGGGCACCACGGGCGCGGGCGGTCAGGTCGGGCGTAAGCGGTGGCATTGCAATCCTAGCGTGATTATTGAATCCGGGGGGCTAAAACAATACCTTTCAAATACGGACTGCTGCCGCCCAGCCCTCACCCCCCTGCCCCCTCTCCCTGAGCGGGAGAGGGGGAGCCGGAAGCGTCCTGCTGCGGAATCTCCCCTCTCCCCGTGAGGGAGAGGGGCCGGGGGTGAGGGGCAAAAGGCGGTGCGGGATCGGCGTATTTGAAAGATATTGATTCTAAGGCACATAGGACTCCCGCAGCATCGGCACGGGTCGCCACGGTAACACAACGGTAAAGCGGCTACCCTCGCCGAGCGTGCTTGTAACCTCGATGAAGCCGCCGTGCAGCGCAACCAGACGCTGCACCAGCGATAGCCCAAGCCCAGTGCCGGTGTGCTGGCGGGTGAGGCTGCTGTCAAGTTGCACAAAGGGCTGGAAGAGCTTGGGCAGGTCTGCCGCGCTGATGCCGATGCCGTGATCCCAGACGCTCAGATAGATCGTTTGGCTTTCGGGCTTGAGTTGCACATCCAGCCCGATGGCCCCACCCTCAGGGGTAAACTTGATCGCATTGCTGAGCAGATTGATGAGCACCTGCTTGAGCCGACGCATGTCAGCCTGGAGGCTAATCTGGGTCGGTATTATGCTGAACGCAAGGCTCTGGTGCCGCTTGTGGGCCAAACCCTTCACCAGCGCCAGACTGGTCTGGCAGATCTCGTCAAGTGAGCATGGCTCAAGCTGAAGCTCAAGCTTCCCGGCCTCGGTCTTTGAGAGATCGAGAATGTCGTTGATGAGCGCGAGCAGATGCCGCCCGCTGCTCGCGATATTCTCCAAGGCCCGCATCTGCCGCTCGTTCAGGCTGCCGTAGATCAGCTCTTGCAGCGCCTCAGCGAAACCCAGGATGCTGTTGAGCGGCGTGCGTAGCTCGTGGCTCATGCTTGCCAGGAACTCGTCCTTCATTCGCATCGCCCGCTCAAGCTCGCTGTTCACCCGCCTGAGATGTTCTTTATTGCGGTGCAGCAGATTTTCGGCCTGTTTCCGCAGCGTGATGTCGTAATTGACCCCAATGATGCGCTCGACCCGTCCGTTGGTGCCCCGCAGCGTAACCGCGTTGGCCTTGAGGTCGCGCTCGGTTCCATCGGGCCAGATCACGCGGAACTCGCTGTCGTACGCAAGCTCGCCGCGCATGGCACCCATGAAGAGCTTGATCTGGAGGGGCAGATCAGCGGGGTGGATGGCGCGGCGAAACGTGGCCGAGGTACCATTGAATTCCACACTGGTGAGGCCGTAGAGCTTGAGCATCTGCTCGTCCCAGATCAGCCGGTCGGTCGCCGGGTCCCACTCCCAAATGCCCATTCCGGCGGCGCGTGTCGCCACCTCAAGGCGCTGGCGGATAATCTCAAGCTCGGCGGTGCGCTCGCGCACGCGCTCCTCTAGCTGCAACGCGGCTTGTTTGCGCGCCGAGATGTCACGGGTCACGCCCTGAAAGCTAACCAGCGCACCAGCCTGATCGTAGTGCGCCGACACCAGAATTTCGGCCCAAAACGTGCTGCCATCGCGCCGCAGTTGCTCTAGCTGCACCGAGCCTTGCTTGTCGCCGATGCCGTGTCTGAGGCGATCCATCTGTTCGCTCATCTTGACATTGGCCCGCGCATGAGCATAGACGGGCATCAGTTCAAGCAGCGACTTACCGACAAAGGCAGCGGGGCTGTACCCATAAAGTTTCTCGACCGAGGGGCTGGCATAGGTAAAGACGAACTGCGCGTCAGCCTGCCAGATCAGATCCTCCATCGTCTCGGCGAGCAAGCGAAACATGCGCTCGGACTGATCGCGCTGCGCCTCGGCCTGCTTGCGTGCCGTCACATCGCGATAGTTGACCACAAGCGCCTGGACGCTAGGTTCAGCGAGCAGGTTGGTGACGATGGCGTTGAGCCAGCGCCAGGTACCGTCCTTGTGCTGGTAGCGGCACTGGGCCGCGATCTTCGCCTCGGGCTGCTGTAACACCTGGACAAAGAGGCTGCCCATCGTGGCGGCATCGTCGGGGTGCAGCAACTCGAACCCGCTGCGGCCCAACAGTTCTTCCGGCTGATAGCCTAACACCGCCATGACCGACGGACTCGTATAGCGGATGCTGCCATTGGCATCGAGCAAGTTGATCACATCGCCGCTGCTCTCGATCATGGCACGAAAGCGCAGTTCGCTGGCGTGCAAGGCGAGATGGGCTTGGTGCCGTTCAAGCGCGTAGCGAATGACGTGCGGGGCCAGCGCCCAATTGGCAACCCCTTTGACGATGTAGTCCTGTGCGCCTGCCTGCACTGCGGTAAGCGCGACCTGCTCATCGGCGCTGTCGGTGCAGACCACCACCGGCATGTGGGGATAGCGGTGGTGCAGTTGCGTAAAGGTGGCAAGCCCCCGGCTATCGGGCAGATCAAGGGCGAGCAAAACCATGGCGTAGGGGCGCTGCGCCAACAAGGCGATTCCAGCCTCAAGCCGCTCGGCGCAGTCCAGCGCAACGTGTGATCGAGAGTCTCGGGTGAGCGCATCGTGCAGGGCAGACGCAGCGGCGTGGTTGGCTTCAATCAGCAGCATCGCGATGGGCCGGGTCGGGGCTTGAACGGACATCGTTCATGCTCCTCTCTGAGGTAGTGGGATAGCAGGCCGTACGATGATGCTTTGCTCCACGCAGACAAAAGCTCAGACCCCACGCCAGAGAGCGTAGCAGTTACGCCCATGCGCCTTCGCCTCGTACAAGGCACTATCAGCATGCGCGATCAGCAGCTCGGTCGTATCGTGCTGCGGGTCAATTTCGGCGACCCCAACGCTGACGGTGAGCGAGAAGGTGATGGTGTCAGAGACGGTGAACCGATCACGCTCGACCCGGCAGCGCAGCCGTTCGGCCAGATCAATCGCGGCAGCGACGCCAGTCATGGGCAGGATACAGAGGAACTCTTCGCCGCCGTAACGCCCCAGATAGTCGGTGGTCCGGATTGAGCGCTGGAGTAAGCCAGCGCAGAGTTGCAGCACTTCATCGCCAGCCTGATGCCCATAGCGGTCATTGATCTGCTTGAAATGGTCAATGTCAATCAGCAGCAGCGAGACCGCCGACTGGTAGCGCTTTGCGCGGTCGGTCTCGTCGGCCAGCCGCTGCATAATACTGCGGCGGTTCAACAACTGGGTCAAATCATCAATATGCACCAGGTGTTCAAGGCGCAACAACGCATCTTCCAACAGGTGCTGTTTTTTCTCCAGCGCATGACGAGTCTTCTGCAAGCTGCGGGTGGTGATCGCCAGATCGTTGGTGAGTTGCAAATACTGCTCGGCGGCCTGCTGATCAAGCGCCGCCATCGGCTCGGCGAGGAGAATCAGTTCGCCGGTGGGGATCGCGATCATCCGGCAGTGATACGAGCTTGGTAGCCCGATTGGGCCATTGGCAAAGTTCAAAATGATCGGATCAACCGTCGGCGTGGTAAGCGCCTGCGCGATCAACTCCAGACAACGCGGGCGGCTCTGCGGCGCGAGCAGTTGGAGGAGGGTCTCGGCGCCCGGCATCAGCACAAGCCTATGCGCGAGGCTGCTATTCCACGCGATCAGGCCAGCGGACTGGTCGATCAAGGCGATCAGACTCTGGGTGTGTTCAAGTAAGAGCCGGCTCCCATAGGTAAGCAGGCGTTCGAGAGGTTGGCCCATGCCCCCACCAAGTATCAGCCGCGCCCTGGCGGCTGAAGTGGATCGAGGCCCGTTGCGAGCTGGGCTTCGATGTAAGCGATGCCTTCGTAGGCGCTGAGCGCGAAATGGTCGGCCCCCACCTGCCGCCACAGGTCAGGCACCTCGTTGTAGGCTTGTCCGCCGACGAGGATCTTTGGCTGTGACGGAAGATTGGCGGAGCGCACCTGCGAGATCAGCGCACTCACGGCGGGCAGGCTGCTCCCAAGGGTGGTCGAGATGCAGAGAAAGCGCGCCTCGATGCTCTGAATCAGCTCGACAATCGTCGTCGCAGGCGTGTTTGCGCCGGTATAGTAGACATCCCAGCCATGCACCTCAAAGATGTCGGCGACAATGCGCGGCCCGATCTCGTGAAACTCGCCGGGCGAGGCGGTGATCACCATGGGGCCTTTCGGGCGCGGGAGATTAAGGATGAGCGGGTAGTAGATCGAGATCACGCGCTGCGTGATCGCGGTCGCCAGATGCTCTTGGCCCACACTAATCTTGCCCAGCGCCCACAGGTCGCCGATGGCGTACATCGCCGGCTGGATGACCTGCTCCCACCAGACCTCGATCTGCGCGGGCGTCTTGACATGGACGCCGGTCAGGCGAATCGCCGCCTGCGTATCTGGCTTGAGCAGCGCCGCCAAATACTCCTGGGTATAGGCGTGTAGGGCTGCACCGGACGTGTCCTGCATGTCGTTGTCAACAGGCACCTCGGGCGCACCAGCAACGGCGAGCGCGAGGTGTGGGTCTGTGTCGGGGGAACAGTCAGGGTTCAGGTTTTTGGTGGATGCAGCATTCACGGATAGCTCACTACGTTTAAGACTCAGTTCAAGCATACGCGGGGTGAACTAAGCGGCGGCTGCCCGCAGCAACAACTCTCCTCAGTATATAGCAATCCGACAAAGGTTGTGAAGTGCCGTTCTCCCGTCCCCAGGGCTGATGCAACGTCGCTCGCCGGGGGACTGACGTCCCCGGCGCTTGATCGGCGAAGCCTGCCTTCGCAGGCGCATCCAGGCCGCGTAGGCGGCCTTCGTACCCCGTAGCCCGCAGTTTCAACCGCCGGGCGTGGGCGGTCGCCGCTATCCGATGTATGCGCTCAAATCAACTGCTGGATCATCTGCCCCAAGGCCCGCATACTGACGGGCTTGGACATATACGCCGTCGCCCCGGCCTCCAGACAGCGCGCCTCGTCGCCCGGCATCGCCAGGGCGGTCAGGGCGATGATCGGCAGCGTTGCATAGGCGGGCAGCGCCCGCAGGCGGCGGATCGTTGCCAGCCCATCGAACCGTGGCATCTGAATGTCCATGAGGATGAGGTCTGGATGCACGTTGTCTACCATCGTCAATACCTCGTAGCCATCACTAGCGTTAGTCACCGTGTAGCCTCTGTCGTGCAGATACTCACGGATGGCAATGATGTTGGACTCGTTGTCGTCAGCCAGCAGAATCCGACCATGCGCCGCTGCACCAGGGGGTACCGTTTCGGCAGGCGGGCAAGCCTCGGGCGGCGCAGTGGGGGCGGGCGCGACCAGCGGATGGTAGGGCAACGCGACGGTGAAGCGGCTCCCCTGCCCTGGCACACTGGCAACTGTCACGCTGCCGCCGTGGGCCTCAGCTAGGCGGCGCACTAGGGCGAGGCCCAGCCCGGTGCCTTCGGACTCGCGGCTCAGGCTTGAGTCGATCTGGCTGAAGGGTTGGAACAGCCGCCCCAAGTCCTGGGGCGCGATCCCAATGCCGGTATCATGCACTAGAAACTGCACCACCCCATCCGCTGCATCGACCATCACATGCAGGCCCACCGTACCCCGCTCAGGGGTAAATTTCACCGCATTGGTCAGGAGGTTCACCAGGATTTGCTTCAACCGGACGAGATCGGCCTGGATGACGGCCTTCTGATCGTTCAACTCAAGCTCCAGGCGTAGGCGCTTTTTGAGCGCCTGCTCGCGCACAAATCGGAAGCTGGCCTGACACACCTCTTGCACCGACACTGGTTCAAACCAAAATGTTAGCCGCCCGGCCTCAATCTTGGACAGATCGAGAATGTCGTTGATCAGGGTGAGGAGATGGCGGGCGCTGGCTTCGATGTGACCAATCGAGCCGTGTTGCCGCTCGTTGAGTGGCCCGTAGATCTGCTCCTGCAGGTTCTCGCTGTAGCCCAGGATGGCGTTGATCGGGGTGCGTAGCTCGTGGCTCATATTGGCCAGGAACTCATCCTTGGCCCGCGCCGCACGCACAAGCTCGGCGTTCGTCTGGCGCAAGATCGCGTAGAGTTCTTGCACCTCGGCGGTGCGCTGCTGCACCCGCAGCTCCAGCGTACTATTCAACTCCTGAAGCTCCTGCTGGGCCTGCTGCAACGCGCTGATGTCGCTGAGCTGGATGAGTATGTGGAACTCGTCGTTGATGGGTACAAGTTCGCCCGAGAGCAGCACCTGACGCGGCTCGCGCGCTGCGGTGTAGATCACGGTCTGAAAGCTGCTGATGCGCTGTTGACGCTGGAGCTGATCCAGCACGTACTGCCAATCCTCTGGACGTGCCCAGATGCCCAACTCCAGCGCCGTGTGCCCAATGACCGCCTCAGGCACATGGCCGCACAAGGCCAAGAAGGCTGTGTTCACATCCATGATCTTGCTATCGCTCAGACGCGCAATGCCCAGCGCGATCGGGCTGCGTGCGAAGATCGTGGCGAAGCGGGCTTCGCTCTGGTGCAGGGCTGTCTCGGCGGCCAGCCGTGCGGTGATGTCCAGCGCCACAACCAGCCGCGCACGACGGTCAAAGAGATCAATCGTGTGCGTGATAATCTCCACGTCGATGCGGGTCCCGTCCTTGCGCTGATGCCGCCAGATGCCCGCAGCGTTCAGCACCGGTCGTGACATGGCAAGATGCTCGACGAGCCGTTCGTGCTCCTCGGGGGGGCGAATCGCCAGAATCGTCATGCCCAGAAACTCGTCGCGGCTGTAGCCATAGGTCGCCACCGTGGCGTCGTTCACCGCCAGAAAGCGCAAACTCGCCTCATCGAAGGCGTACATCGGGTGGGGGTTATGCTCAAAGACGTAGCGGTACTGGGCCTCGCTCTGCTGAAGCTGCGTCTCAGCTTCTAGGCGTGCGGTGATATCCGTAAAGGTGGTGTAGACCTGATAGGGCGCGGCTGCATTGGGGTGGAAGAGCGGGATGGCGTTGATGTTGATCCAGCGCCGGCGCTGGCTGCGCGCATCGTCTACCCCCATCCTGGTTCCCAGCACGGGCTTGCCGGTACGCAGGGCGACCATCGACGGGTGCGCTTCTCCTGGGAAGTCGCTGCCGTCGGCGTACACCGCCCGCCAGCGTGGGTCGAACGAGGTGCGCCCCTGGATCTGGTCAAGGGTGAGTCCGAGGATGTGCTGCGCGGCAGGATTCGCATCAATCACTGACCCATCGGCGGCCTGATAGACCACGCCCTGGGCCATGGTCCCGAACAGCAGCCGGTAGCGATCTTGCTGTTCCCATAGCTCGGCCTGGTTCTGACGCTGCGCGGTGACGTTGAGGCTCGTGCCGACAAATTTGAGCGGTGTTCCAACCGAGTCGTACTCGACCTGATAGTGCGAGCGGAGGATCCGCACCGGGCCGTGTTCCGGGTTGGTGCGAAAATCCGATAGCGCTGGGGGACGGCCTTGGGTCAGGTCATTTATGGCCTGGACGACCAGCGCCCGATCCTCGGGGTGGATCAGTGCCAGGTAGGCGGCAGTGCTCGGCACACCGCCACGCGGGTCGATCCCGAACAGAACATACATCTGGGTAGACCACCACCCCGTACCGGTCAGCACGTCGAAGATCCATATCCCAAGGTCAGTCTCCACCGCTGTCCACGCTAGGCTGCTGAGGTAGGCGCGCAGGGTCTGACACTCCACCGCTTGCTCCGCCAGCGCTTGCTGGAGCGCGTTGGTGTGACGGGATTGCTCGACAAGCGCCGTTTCGAGTTCGACAATCCGGGCGCAGAGCGCTACGGGGTCAGGGGGAGGTTCGGGTGCTGAGGGAGGGTGCATCGGAGATCCTATCTGGTTCGAGCTATGCCGTGTGGGGGTATGCGCTGGCGATGAGTACAGGTGCGTAGTGGCAAGGTAAACCAGTTTGACCGTCTGCGGTGTTCGTAGTCGCAGCTTTAGCCGCGATCAGTGGGCTGAAGCCCACACTGCGAACGGTCGCACTGGAATCGCCCGATCTGATCCATGTCTATTGGCGTTAGCCCCTGCGGAACGGCTCATGCGGCACAGATTGGGTGTCCTCCGCGCCAGCCTCAAGGTCAGGGGTGTACGCACAGGTGCGATTGCGCCCGCTCCGCTTCGCCTGGTAGAGCGCAACGTCCGCACGCTCTAGCAGATGATCGAGGGAGACGTTGCGGCAAGCGTCGAGCGCGGTGACCCCGATGCTTATTGTGACCATGAGGTCGCCGCGCCGCGTAGACACCGGCTGCCCCGCGATGTGTTGGCGCACAACCTCCAGCGCCGCGACAGTGCGCGGCTCGTCGGTAGCGGGCAGGATGATGGCAAACTCCTCGCCACCGATCCGCCCGAACACGGCCTCTGACGGCAGCAGCGCACCGCACTGCGTTGTAACCCAGCGCAGCACCTCGTCGCCCACGGGGTGGCCGTAGGTGTCATTCACCTGCTTGAAGTGATCCAGGTCAAAAATTGCGACTCCGACCGGCTGCCCGCTGGCAGCAGCGTTAGACACCACGTGCTTGCCCAAGGCAAAAAAGCGCCCGCGTGTGTGGATGCCCGTGAGTGGATCGATTTGCAGGCAGGCGGTCAGGCGGGCGTTGATGATCGCCACCGCCGCCTGCTGGGCAAAAAGCGTCAGCAGGCGTTCGTCAAGGCTGGTGAAGGTGCGCCCCTGGTGCGTCATCCCCACCCCCAGCACGCCGATCAGCCGTTCGCCCTGAAG
>CAIWXH010000593.1 GCA_903916565.1 uncultured Oscillochloris sp.
ATCAGCAATGGTGCCGGTGAGCTTGATATGGTGCTCAACCTCGGTCGCTTGAAGGCCGACGAGTTCCGTGCGGTGGCCGATGACATCTATGCGGTGGTCGCGGCGGGCCACAGCGCTGGCGTCCTTGTGAAGGTGATTATCGAGACGGCGCTGCTTACGGCTGAGGAGAAGATCGCCGCATGTCTGCTGGCAAGCCGCGTCGGTGCCGACTTCGTGAAGACGAGTACCGGCTTTGCTGGGGGCGGCGCCACGGTCGCCGATGTGGCGCTGATGCGGCGCGTCGTCGGGCCATCGGTTGGCGTCAAAGCCTCGGGTGGCATCCGCAGCCTCGCAGAAGCCCAGGCGCTGCTTGCGGCTGGGGCTGACCGCCTTGGCACCAGCGTCGGGGTCAGCCTAATCCAAGCGACTGAGGGCGCAACACGTTTGACGCCCACCAATCAATACTGAACACAGGAACGGAGACTATCTTGAGCATCCTCGTTGACAAAGACACCCGGCTGCTGGTCCAGGGGATCACCGGCAAAGAGGGCGAGTTTCATACCCGTACCATGATCGCCTACGGTACCAATGTGGTCGCGGGGGTCGTCCCCGGTCGCGGTGGTCAGCAGGCGATTGATGGTCAGGTGCCGATCTTCAACACGGTCAAAGAGGCCGTGCGGGCGACTGGGGCGAATGTGTCGGTGATCTATGTGCCCGCCACCTTCGCGCCCGACGCGATCCGCGAGGCTGCCGCCGCTGGTGTGCCGCTGGTGGTCTGCATCACCGAGGGCATCCCCGCCCTTGACATGGTCGCCACATACGCCTTCGTGGAAGCGTGCGGCGTGCGCCTGATTGGCCCCAACTGCCCCGGCCTCATCACCCCTGGCGCGGCCAAGGTTGGCATCATTCCCGGCAATATCGCCACCCCCGGCCCCGTTGGCGTAGTCAGCAAGTCTGGCACGCTCACTTACGAGGCCGTTGATGCCCTGACGCGGCTGGGCCTGGGCCAGAGCAGCATCATTGGCATTGGCGGTGACCCGATTATCGGCACTAGCTTTATTGATGTGCTTGCGCTCTTCCAGGCCGACCCGCAAACCGAGGCGATTGTGCTGATTGGCGAGATCGGCGGCGATGCGGAGATCCAGGCGGCCACTTATATCAAGCAACACGTGACCAAGCCCGTGGTCAGCTTCATCGCCGGCCAGACCGCCCCCGAGGGTAAGCGCATGGGCCATGCTGGCGCCATCATCAGCGGCGGCGAGGGCACCGCCCAGGCGAAGATCGCGGCCCTTGAGGCCGTCGGCGTCAAGGTTGCGCGCCTGCCCACCGACATCGCCCAGCTTGTCAAGGATGTGTTGGCCGTCGGGACGGCGTGACCTGGAACTATGGGCGGGGTATGCGTGAGCGACGCACCATCGTGCGTCGCTCTCGTGCGTAAGGGGGGCGGTAAGGGAACCGACAAAAGGCAGTAGAGCCTAAGTAGCGCGGTCACCCTGAGCGAAGCGAGGGTTCCGACCGGGGTGCTTCGCTACGCTCAGGGTGACCGATGGGCGGCAATGGGACACTTAAAAAGAGCCGCTTCCCTTAGGTCAAACAGGGCCAGGTGCTACTCGTTGGTTGTGATGCGGGCGATCCGCGCCCGCGCCAAAATCTCGATACGCACAATCGCACGCAGCTCTGGCGAATCGCTGCCAAACCGGGCAAACGCATCGATCTTCGCCCGCTGGACAGTCTCGTGAAACGCCCAGGTCGCCGCGATCTTCGCCGCACGGGCCGCCTTGTAGGCCGCAAAGGCTTGCGCTTCCGCCTCCTGTGACTCCAGCAGCCGATCCCGATGCAACCTGAGCGTCTCGATACTGTAGGCCGGATTCGACGGCTTGTAGTCGGGGCGCTTTTCCAGCATCCGTAGAGTCTCCAGGTCTTCCGCAACCGTGCTCGGCTTCCGATGGTTTCGTCGCTGTGGTGTCACCAGGACATCTCCTCTCTCGAATGTGTGGTACGACGCCAGTATGCTAACCTAGCATAGACATACTATACTAGCTCCCTTTTTCACTTGTAAAGCCCTCCTTTAGTCCTCAGAGGAATAGTACCAATAGCGTAGTCATATAGGACCAATGAACCTGTCAGGTGCGGTTACGGCTGGCTTGAGCGCGCTGTCACCCGCCGGGGGCTGAAGCCCTCGGCGCCTGGGTGCGAAGCCAGCCTTCGCAGGCTATCAAGGCCGCGTAGGCGGCCTTCGCAGCGCGTCGCCCGCCGGGCGGGGGGCTCATGGCGGTTGCAAAGTCCGGTTGCCGCGCCAGCCCTCACCCCCCAGCCCCCTCTCCCTGAGCGGGAGAGGGGGAGTCGAACGCTTCCTGATGCCGAATCCCCCCTCTCCCCTTGTGGGCGAGGGGCCGGGGGTGAGGGGTAAAAGGCGACTTTGCAACCGCCATGGCGGGGGGCTGGCAGGCGATGTTGCATCTGAGCGAGGCAAGATATAATAGTGCTGGCGCCCAGCGCCCAGCGCTAGCGCACCGAGCGGGGCACAGCTTTGCCAGTCCTCCCCGGGCTGCGTGCGAACAAGTACGAGAGGAGCGAGTCTTGGGCCTTCCAGCGGAGTTACTGATCAATGTGGTAGAGGCGCTGCGGGGCGTGGAGTACGACGGCACGGCCTTCAGTGCAAACAGTGAGCAACTGAACGTGAACCTCCAACGCCTCGCCGATGGGGCGGCCATTCCCCAGCACATCAACCACGAGGTTGACGTGTTTGTGGTCGTCATCCAGGGGACGTGCAAGCTGATTGTAGACAACGAGTCGACCGTGCTGCGAACCGGCATGGCGGCCATCATCCCCCGTGGTCACCTCCGTACCCTGCGCTGCACGATGGGGCCGCTCGTCTATCTGACCTGTCACCGCCGACGATCACCCCTGATGCCGACGATGAAGCTTCCGGGAGGCGTGTAAGCTACGAAGCTTTGTGCCCAACAGAATGGCCCGATCCTCACACGAGGATCGGGCCATTGTGCGCGCTTGCCTGGGTTACGAGATGAAGATGATGATCGGCACGACCAACAGCGCGGCGATCACCAGCAATAGGACGAGGAGCTTGAGCTGCTCGGCGCTGCGCTTGCTGCCGAGTTGCTGGCGGGCCTCAGGGGCGTAGGGCACATTCGGCTGCTCGCCAAGCAGCACTTGGCCGAGGTTGCCCGGTGCCGTAAACACCGTCCGAAAGAGGGTCACGAGGAGTTGGCGGGTCGTAATGATCGGCGGCGCCCAGTACGCCTCTTCAGGACTAAGCAGCCTGCCAGTCAGCGCGCAGCGAATCTCACCGCTGACCAGGGCAGGCTCACTCTCGCGGGTTGCGCGGCCAGAACCATTGGTGAGTTCAGCAGGCATCGACTGGTTCCTCCTAAACATGAACTGGTGCGACGAAGGACTTCCCACGCTATGCGGCTTGCGTATGCAATGGGCGCTCCGTCTTCACGACGGGACACGCGTTCGCGCTACGAGTGATTGCGAACAAAACGCTCAATGCGCTCAAGGGCTTCTTCAATCTTGTCCATCGAGGTCGCGTAGCAGGCGCGCACAAAGCCAACCCCACTCGGGCCGAAGGCATCGCCAGGGATCACGGCCACCTGCTGCTCGGCGAGCAGACGGTCACAGAACTGGTCGCTGGTAAGGCCCAGATGCCCCACGTAGGGGAAGGCGTAAAAGGCACCCTGCGGCTCGAAGGTCTTCAGGCCAATGCTGTTAAAGCCATGCACGATCACCTTACGGCGGCGGTCGTACTCGGCGACCATCGAACGCACGTCTGACTCACCGGAGCGCAGCGCCTCAAGGCCGGCGTACTGGCTCATCGTGGGTGCTGACATAATCGCGTACTGGTGAACTTTACGCACCGCAGCGGTGATCTCCTCGGGGGCGGCGAGCCAGCCCAGGCGCCAGCCGGTCATTGCGTAGGCTTTCGAGAAGCCGCCCATCAAGACGGTGCGCTGCGCCATGCCGGGCAGCGAGGCGAAGCAGGTGTGTTCGACGCCGTAGACCAGCCGGTCGTAAATCTCGTCGGAAAGTACCAGCAGATCGTGGCGCTCGGCCACGGCGGCCACCTCAAGCATACGCTCACGGGAAAGAACGGCCCCGGTCGGGTTGTTTGGATAGCCAATCAGAATGGCCTTGGTGCGCGGGGTAACTGCCGCCTCAAGCGCGGTGCCCGTCACCTGAAAGCCATCCTCGACCCGCGTGGGCACATAGACCGGCGTCGCGTCGGCAAACTGCACACAGGCGGGGTTGGCAACGAAACACGGCTCGGGCATCAGCACCTCGTCGCCAGGATCGAAGAGCGCCAAGGCCGCTGAGGTCATTGCCTCGCTCACTCCAACTGTGATCAGCAACTCGCTCTCGGGATCATAATCGGCAGCATAGCGCCCCTTGAGGTGGGCGGCAATGGCGACGCGCAGTTCTTTCAGGCCCGAGTTGGAGGTGTAAGAGGTGGTCTGGTCAATCGAGCGCTGTGCAGCGGCCCGAATGACGGTAGGGGTGATGAAATCCGGCTCGCCGACGCCCAGCGAGATTACGTCGGGCATCGTGGCCGCTATATCGAAGAAGCGGCGGATGCCTGACGGGGGGATACCACGGACGCGGCGTGAGAGGCGTTCGGAGGACATGCACGGCTCCTAGTACATTGGCCGCACGTACTGTCTGAGTGCAGCCATCTTACCACGCTGATGGATCGCTGACACTACCAGCGGGGTATGACGGTAGTCCTGCTTATGCAGGTGGCTATGGCCGTCGCCGCACGCTGGTTGGTCGCGGGATCTACTGTACCACAGAAGAATTTGTGCCAATCACACGGGGGGCACACCATTAGCGTGCGCCTGCACGCTCTTTCCCGTAGGCCAGAATTTCGTCGAGGAAGCGCGACGGCTTGAGGATTTGCCCACGGCTGCGCCCCGGTGCCCACGAGAGATAGAGGCGCTCGGCGGCCCTGGTGAGCGCCACATAGCAGAGACGGCGCTCCTCCTCGACCCCTTCGACGGCGCCCAGACTGCGCTCGTGGGGCAGCGTCTTCTCCTCAAGGCCAGCCACAAAGACCACCGGCCACTCAAGCCCTTTGGCGGCGTGAATGGTCAGCAGCGGCACCTGGTCGCGCTCGTCCTCCTTGCGGTCGAACGAGGTCATCAGCGCGATCTCTTGCAGGAATGAGGCCAGGTCGGTGTGCTCCTCGGCGGCGACCATCAGTTCCTGCAAGTGTGCGCGCACATCGGGCAGCTCCTCGGCGCTGAAGCGCTGCTCAAGCGCGGCCATGTAGCC
>CAIWXH010000594.1 GCA_903916565.1 uncultured Oscillochloris sp.
CCCCCGCTGAAGGCCGTCCTCATTGTTGGCCCAATCGATGGCGATAATGGCCCGTGGACTAACGACGAGCGGGCGAATATGGAGCTAGCGGCCAGCGAGCTTGAGGCCAACGGCGTTGCGGTCGCACGCTTCTACACGCCCAATAATAACTGGGAGCAGATCAAGGCGGCGGCAAACGGCGCGCAGTTTCTGTTCTACCGTGGTCACGGGGTCTACCTGAGCGCGATGCCGACGCCGAAAGTCGGCGGCTTCTCGCTCAAGGATGGGATCATCACGCCGCAGCAGATCCGCAGCGATCTGCATCTGGCCCCACAGGCGATTGTCATGCTCTACGGCTGTTTCACCGCAGGCTCGGCGAGCAATGACGTAGGCTCGATTACGAGCCAAGAGGCCCAGCGTCGGGTGGCTGAGTATGCGGCCCCGTTCTTTGAGGCGGGCGCGGGCGGCTACTTCGCCGATTGGTTTGGGGATGCCTTCCAGATGTACGTGCGGGCGCTCTTTGCGGGTAAGACCCTGGGCCAAGCCTACGAGGCGTACGCTGACTTTGGGGCCGCGACCGTCGAGCGCTACAGCTATCCGAGCCGCACGAACTTGGCGCTGTGGCTGGATAAGGACGTCTGGAGCGGTGTGACGCAGTACAACAACGCCTTTATCGGTCTGGCCGATAAAACTCTGGCCCAACTCTTCACGGCCCCTGGGCTAAGCCTGACGCAGAATAATCTCTCTGTGCTGACTACGCCAGTGTCAGGTGCGCTCCATCGTGCCGTGACCGTAAGCGGTGCCGATGGCACCGCCCAGAGCTGGACGGCGACGGTGACACCGGCCAATCTGGCGTGGCTGCAAGTGGCATCGCTACTGAATGGCACCAGCCAGCAGTTGGCGCTCAGCCTCGACCCGACTGGGCTTGCCCCTGGTACGTACAGCGCGACCGTCACCGTACACCTCAACGGGGCTGCGACCACCAGCGCGGATCAGACGTTGACGGTTGACATGCGCTTGGTTCAGACTATGTTTAGCACCTATCTACCGCTGACGGTGCGGTAGCGACCGGCTTGTGATGAGCGCACCCCCAAAAGCCCCTCTCCCGCAACGGGAGAGGGGCTTTTGGGGGCAGAATGTGGTCGCGCTGCTACCGCACCCCGAGCAGTTCAACGGCGTCGATCTCGCTCCAGTTGGCACCGGGGCGCTGGTCGATGGTCAGGCGAACCGCGACGATGCGGGTCAGGGTCTGCGCGAAGCTTAGCTCAAGGGGCAAGGGACACGGTGCCGCCGGGGCTGGGGTGGCGGTGTGAACCGTCTTCGCCTCACCGCGCTCGTCGATTAGCTCGACCTTGCTGATATAGCCGGGGTTGTAGCTCTGGTGGACGACCACGCCGACGGCGAAGACGGGGGCGTCAAAGCGCAGTTCAAGGGTTTCGAGGCTGTTGGGGGCAGCGGCGGCCCAGGCGTCGATGCTATCCTGGCAAGCGGGCACATTGGGGGCGCCGGTGGCGTCGGCAGGCGTGTAGTCGGGCGCGTAGAAGCTTGAGGCGGTGGCCGAACTGGCCCACTGGCGCACCAAGGCGGCGGCAAGCGGCGTCGGCTGGGCGCTTGGCTCCGGAGTGACGGCAAGCGCCTGAGCGGTGCCGGCGGCCACGGGATCAACCGTCAGCCGCATGGCGGTGATGGCGCTGTACTCGCCGCTGTTGTCGCTGACCCAGATCACCCCGCCGGGGGCAGCGGCGACCCCGTTGGGCAGGCCGAGTTCGCCGGGGGCGGGGATGCTGCCCTGTTTGGCGGCGGTGCCGCCACGGGCGATCTCGATGCCGCTCGGCGCGAGCTTGATCACGCCGGAGGTGTAGGTCGCAACGACGATGTTGCCCAGGCGGTCGAGATCAATGGCGCCAGCGGCGAGCGCCTGGGGGTTGGCGGGATCGCCGAAGCGGGCTAGTTCTTGGCCGTCGGCGCCTAACCTAACCACGCCGCCGAAGGTTTCGGCGAGGTAGATCGCCCCGGCCTCGTCCACGACTAGGTCAGTCGGGGCCATGTCAGGTGCCAGATCAATCCGCCCAAGCAGGCGACCGTCTTGGCTGAAGTGCACCACGCTGCTGACGACGCGCCCGCTGGCCGAACCGGGACGCACATCAAGCGCGTAGATGCTGCCGTCGGGGCCAAGGGCGATCCGCTGCGGCGAGGCGAGGCCAAACTGCTCGGGCGCGTCACCGGCGCTGCCCCAGCGACTGACGAAGGTGCCATCGGCGTGAAAGTGCGCGACGGCGTTGCGGCCAAAGTCGGCCACGAAAAGGTCGCCGTCAGGGGCACGGGCAATGTCGTAGGCGTCGAGCAACTCGCTGGCCCCAAAGGTCTTGAGCAACTTCCCGTCAGGGGCAAACACCCAGACGCCGCGATGGCTCTCGGCGAGGTAGAGGGTGCCGTCGGGGGCGACGGCGAGGCCGCGCGCCGAGACGAAGCGGCCATCAGGCGGGCCAGCGCTGCCGCCAAGGCGCAGAATGAAGTCGGTGGGGCCGGCGTCCACAAGCACGGGCTGAGTGGCGACATCAACCACTGGGGTGGGCGTGGGCGTGGGCAGGGCGCTAAACTTGAGGCTGGCGAGCATGCGCTCGTAGAGCGCGATCTGGGCTGTCCAGGCGTCAGGGGCGGCTTGGCCGAGGACGCGGATGGCGCTGTCGGCGGTGAGGATGACCGCCAGCCGACCGGCGCCGCCAGGGCCGCTGAGGTCGGCGGTCAGGCCGGGGCGTCCGTCAATCGTGATCGGGCGGGTGGCGCTGATGGTGTAGCCAGCCGTCTGCACCGCCTCGCTTGATACCCCAAAGAACGTCTCGGCGCTCTGGGCGGCGGCGGCACCGAACTGCGCCGTGAGCGCGACCAGTGGCGTGGCGTCAATGGTGAGTACGAGATTGGGGCCGGGGCTGCGGCGCTCAAGGGCCGCCCGTGTAGATGCCAGGGTGGCGGTGTTCGAGACGATGGCGCTTACCCAGCCGACGGGCGGGCTGAGGCTAAAGCCGCCCGCCCGCACCGTGATCGGCGTGCCCAGAGGCGTCTCGGTCGGCGTAGGTGCGGCCACAGTTGGCGCGGGGGTTGGGGTCGAAGCCTGGAGGCCAGGAATGGGCAGCGCGCAACCGCTCAGCAGCGTGGCGAGCAGCAGCGGGATGATGCGGCGCATGGGGCATCCTTCAGTAGTGGCTGGGGGGACTAGGCGGCATTATACGCTAAGGCCATTGCTTGCAAGGGAAGGTTTCGACAAGGTGGTCAAGCGGCGTTCCTGCGCCCGCCGGGGGACTGAAGTCCCCGGCTCTGCGTTGACGAAGCCTGCCGTCGCAGGCTCGTTCAGCCCGCGCAGGCGGGCTTCGTCACCCATAGCCCGTGGCTTCAGCCACCGCGCAGCCATGCGCGTCCCTCCGCCCAGCGGTCATCGGCCCGTGGCGCGTAGGTTTCGAGCGTCACCGAGGCAGCGATGATGGCGCGGCCAGCCGCCACGTCGGGCAACGCGCCGGTGGCAAGCATCTGCACCACGATGTTGCCGAGCGCCGTCGCCTCAACCGGCCCCGCCACCACTGGTCGGTCGCAGGCGTCAGCCGTAAGCTGACAGAGCAGCCGGTTCCGGCTGCCGCCGCCCACGACGTGGATCACGTCGAGCCGGTGGCCGACCAACTCCTCCAGATCGTCGAGGGTCGCACGGTAGCGCAGGGCCAGACTTTCGAGACAGCAGCGCACCACTGCGCCCGCGCCCTCGGGCGGGGGCTGGCCGGTGCGGGCGCAGGCGGCCCTGATTGCCGCCGGCATATCAGGCGGACTCAAGAAGGCGGGCGCGTCAGGGTCAATGCGTGCGCCAAAGGGCGAAGCGGCCTCGGCCAGGGCCAGCAACTCGGCCCAACTGTAGTTGGTGCCCGCGTGCGCCCACTGGCGACGACACTCCTGGATCAGCCAGAGGCCAGCGATGTTTTTCAGGAGGCGGATCGTGCCGCCGACACCGCCCTCGTTGGTGAAGTTGGCGTGCATCGCCCGCTCGTTGATCACCGGGGCAGGCACCTCACAGCCCATCAAGCTCCAGGTGCCGCTGCTGATGTAGGCGCTGCGTGCGTCAAGCCCCGGCACAGCGGCGACAGCGCTGGCGGTGTCGTGGCTAGCGACGGCGATCACGGGCGCAGGCCCGCGCAGGCCCGTCGCGGCGATCACCTCGGGGCGCAGCGGGCCAAGGATGCTGCCGGGTTCAACCAGCGGCGCAAAGATGTGGGCGGGAATGGCGAGTTGGCCCAGCAGCTCGCTGGCCCAGCGGCGCTCGCGGGCCAGCAGGCACTGGGTCGTCGTGGCGTGGGTATACTCGGCGGCGATCTGCCCGCTCAGCCAGTAGCTGAACAGGTTTGGCAGCGGGAGCAGGGTTGTCGCCGCCGCGAGCTGTGGGTCGCGGGTGTGGGCCATGCTCACCAGTTGAAACAGCGTGTTGATCGGCATCATCTGGATGCCGGTCGCGGCGTAGATCGTCTCGCGGGGCACCCGGCTGAAGGCGAGCGCGGGCATCCCTTCAGTGCGGGCATCGCGGTAATGGTAGGGGCTGCCGAGCAGCCGTCCGGCCCGGTCGAGCAGGGCGAAATCAATGCCCCAGGTGTCAACGCCTAGCCCCGCCAGCCGCCCGCTGGGCGCGGCGGCGTAGTGGGCCAGGCCCGCGTTGATCGCGGCCCAAAGCCCCAGCACATTCCAGTGCAGGTGCCCCAGCACCGCGACCGGCCCGTTGGCGAAGCGGTGAACCTCGCTCAGCGCGAGGCGGGCGCCGTCCCAGCGGCCCAGCATCACGCGCCCGCTGGAAGCCCCGAGATCGACCGCAAGATAGTGGCTGGTGGAATCCATGCTGCGCCTCCACGCTACTGGTGCAAACTGTCCGCCTGACGGGGCATCTGCCATGATGCCAGCACACGGGCGGGGCTGCAAGCGGATCGCCACGTCGTGCTGCGGCCCCACGCCCGGTGGTTGAAGCCACGGGCTACGTTTACGAAGGCCGCCTACGCGGCCTGGATGAGCCTGCGAAGGCAGGCTTCGTCAAACCAAGAGCCGGGGACTTTAGTCCCCCGGCGGCGTGGTGGTACGGGTTCACTCGGACGTTGCAACCGCCATGGCCGCATGCTGCGCCCCACCGCCATGTGCGCTGCACACCTTCCATCCGATTGCGCTACGATAGGCGCGTTGCAACCGCCATGCGTGACCGTTCCGCAGGTGCCGAAGGAGCTATGATGCCCACAGATGCTGCGCTGGCCGAGGCGCTCGCGGCCCCATTCTTGCCGCTCGCCCGGCGGATTATCGCCGAGGCGACCGTGGTGGATGACCGGATCCTGAAGATTGACCACTTTCTGAACCACCGCATCGAACCCGCGTTGATGCACGCGCTGGGCGAGGCGCTGGCCGAGCGGCTGGCCGCCTTTACCCCCGATCTGGTGCTTACGGCAGAGGCCAGCGGCATCGCCCCGGCCCTGATGACGGCGCTGGCGCTTGGCGTGCCCCTCGTCTACGCCAAAAAATACGCGCCCGATGTCGCGGCCCCGGCGCTCTCGCGGCTCGTCCCTTCGCCCACCAAAGGCGGACAGACGCGCCTAGTGATCGCGGCGCGCTATCTGCCCGCCGGTGCCCGCGTCGCCCTGGTCGATGACTTTCTCGCCAATGGGCGCACCGCCGTCGCCCTGGCCGAACTTGTCGCCGAGGCCGGGGCGACGCTTGTGGTCGCCGCCTTTGTCGTCGAGAAGTGCTTCCAGCACGGTCGCGCTGGCCTGGATGCGCTCGGCATCCCCGTCGCGACGCTCGCGCAGGTCGAACGGCTAGAGGCTGGGCGCGTCATTGTCCGTGGGCTGTGACCAGTCTGCCCTCTTGCGTAATCAAAACAAGCGTGCTATAATAAGCGTACGCCCCCGCTACGCGAACGACAAACAAACCTACGGAAAGTCGGAGTAGACCGGCAGCGCCGCCCCCGGCTGGCGTCCCCGGTGAGGAGACCCCTATGGACACCCCCAAGGACGAGCGCAGCATCACGCGCACCTACCGATCCGCCGTGCGTCTGGGCGAAGACTTTATCACGCTTGAGGAGACAATCACCCTGCCAACCAGCGCCTCCGACGAGGAGGTGCAGCAGGCCGTCGATCTCGGCTGGCGCATCTATCGTATCCAGCGCGAGGCGCTCGAACAGCAGGTTGCCGCTATCCGTGAGGCCCATAGCGCCCATCCCCCGATTACCGTGCGCGACCCCGACGCCCCCGCCAGCGATAAGCAGCGCAACTACATCGCCACGCTCCAGGATCATCTCACCTGGACGAACGAGGATCTGGCTGGCTACGCGGGCGATCACAGCGTCGATCTCGTGACCATGACCAAAGGGCAGGCATCGGCCTTCATTGATGGCCTGAAGACCTTGGCCGACGAGCGCGCCCGCTACAGCGCCGACCAGCGCACCCGCACCGTTGGCGAGACCCATGCTGATGGCAGTCAGCCGGCCAGCGAGCGCCAGATCCAGGCGCTCACCAGCCTTGCCCAGGGTCGCTCGCTCGACCTTGACGAGGAGACCGTGCGCCGCTTCAACCTCACCAGCGCAAACCTCAGCAACGAGCAGGCCCGTCTGCTGATCAGCGAGTGGCAGCCCCCCCGCGCGGCCCGTACCAGCAATCGTCGCGCCGAGAACCCACGCTGAACGCGAAGCCAGGGGAGAGACGCACCATGACCGCGCCAACCCTCACCCCCCTGCCCCCGCTCCCTGAACGGGAGAGGGGGAGCCGAGCGCATCCTACTGCGGAATCTCCCCTCTCCCCGTGAGGGAGCGGGGCCGGGGGTGAGGGGCAAAAGGCGACGTTGCGGTCGCTCGGCCCCGGTCGTCACCCCTCAAGGTGCTGGAGGCGCGCAAGGGTGGCGAGCAGGCGGCGCTCACGGTCGGCAAAGCTGACGGTGACCTCCTCATCATCTTCGACGAGCCGACTGCTGACCACGACCCCTTCACCAAAGCGCTCGTGACGCACGCGCTGGCCCGGAAAGAAGCGCACCTCCGTCGGGGGCGGGGTCGGGGGCTGTGGCGTAGGTCTAGGCGTGTTGGCCGGTGCGCTTTTGGGGCTATCGCCCGTGGGCACGGTGCTTTTGGCGCGTGGGTCGCCCCAGCTCGTACTCCGTGGCATGCCGCGCCCGACGCCAGAGTCGCCGCCAACGCCGCGCCCAGTCAACCCAGACGCCGCCGCGCCCGACGCGGTGCGACGGCCCGCCGTCGCCTTGATCAGCTCACGCGGGATGTCATCGAGAAAGCGCGAGCGCGTCGTGAGGTTGGTGCGCCCAAAGCTGGTGCGCTTCGAGGCATAGCAGAGGTAGAGCCGCCGCTTGGCTCTGGTCATGCCCACATAGAGCAGGCGGCGTTCCTCTTCGACTTTCTCGCGCTCATCGAGCGAGCGGCTATGCGGCAGCAGGCCATCTTCAAGCCCGACCAGAAAGACGGCAGTATACTCAAGCCCTTTGGCCTGGTGCAACGTGATACAGGTGACCACATCGGCCTCGGAGTCGAGCTTATCAACATCGGCGACGAGGGCGACCTCCTCAAGAAAGGTGGACAGTTGGGTTTCAAGCGGTAGTTCGCTGTAGCGACTGGCGAACGCGGTCAGCTCCTCGATATTCGCCCAGCGCTCGTCGGCCTCCTCGTCGCCGTGTTCACGCACCAGCGCCTCACGGATTGGTACCCGCTCAAGCAGGCGCTCGATCAGCTCAACCAGGTGAAGCTGGCGGCGCGCTTCGCCCAGTTCGTCGGCCAGCCGCAGGAAACCGAGCAGTGCGCTGGTCGTGCGAACGCTAAAGGGCGACGGCGCAAGGTCGCTCTCCAGCTCCTTCAGCGCCTGAAAGACCGGCACGCCGAGCTGCGTGGCCCAGCGGGTCAGCTCGCTGACGGTGCGCTCGCCGATGCCGCGTGTGGGCCAGTTCAGCACCCTGGTCAGGCCGATGCTGTCGTACGGATTGGAGGCGAGGCGCAAATAGGCGAGCAGATCCTTCACCTCTTTGCGCTCCCAGAAGCGTGTGCCGCCGACGATCTGGTAGCGCAGACCACGGTGCGAAAGCGCCTCCTCCAGCGCACGCGACTGGGCGTTGGTGCGATACATCACGGCGCAGTCGCGCAGGGCGCAGTCGCCCGAGGCGACGAGGCGGGCGATCTCATCAGCGACGAGCGCGGCCTCATGGTCTTGGTCGTGGCCCGTGTGCAGCGAAACCTGGAGGCCCGCGCCGTTCTCGGTCCAGAGCTTTTTGAGGTGCGTGTGTTTTGTGCCAGCGCTGATCAGCGCCTGGGCCGTGTCGAGAATGGCCTGGGTCGAGCGATAGTTCTGCTCAAGCAGGATCACTTGCGCGTTGGGATAATCCTGCTCGAACGAGCGAATGTTGCGGATGTCGGCACCCCGCCAGCCGTAGACCGAATTATGCACCGCGACCCCGTTCGCGATGTAGTTGTGCAGATGCTCAATGTCGAGGTCGTAGATCACACCCTCGTACGTAACCTCCTCAACCTTGACGACCTCTGCATCCACAAGTTGGCCCTCGCACCACACCGGGACGATCATCGTCGGGCGAAGGTGTGCGGCGGGTTGGAAGGCGAACTTCGTGCCGCTGGTCAAGGCCGCCCAGCGAGCGACATCGGCACCACCAACTGCGCGTGCGATCTCCTCGGCCAGCAGCGCCGTGCGATCAAGCTCCTTGTACGAGCGCTCGATCCGCCAAGTCTGCCGGTTTCCAGGACGAGTCAGCCGCCCATTAGGGACAACCTGCTGCTCTAGCAGCCGGTCGCTGGTGGTGAGCCAAACGCGATGACGGTACCAGGGTGCCTGTTCTGAAGGCGCATGCCCACCGAAGGCAGTGAGATGAACCGTCAGCCTGTGCCGCTGCTCAGCAGCGTGGATGCCGCTAGGCCGATAGTGCGGGTAGCCTGCATAGAGGCCAAGGTCGTGCATCAAGCGCTCGGCATTGGCCCGTGAGGGAGTCGCGTTGTACAGCCAGTCAATCTGCTCCTGCGTAAGCTGCACGTCGCCGCGCCCGCCAACAAACAAGATCAGCGTCGGGATGCCGTAATTGACACTGTAGAACTGCTCGTAAACCTGCGCCTCGCCGCGTGTCGCACAGACGCGCAAGATCCAGACTTTGTCGGCCTGCTGCTGGTTCACCCGCACTTGAAGACCATTGAGCAGCGCTGGGCCACGCCCGTCTGAGCGGGCACCTTTCGCCACGCCAACCCGGTAGCCCTGATCCTCGCGGTACATCAGGTAGACGTAATGCACATCCTCGCGCAGGCCGAGGCGGGCAAAGCAGATATGATTGGGTGTGGCGGCAAAGACTTGGCCGCTCGCAAGGGTGACCCGGATCAGCGTGCCAGTGTACGGTTTCGCGCGCACGTTGAGTACCTGCGCCTGGGCGGTGGTGCCACGACCGGCCCCAGCAAGCACCGTATCGCCGGGCTTGATCTGCTCAATCACGCGCTCGCCATCAGGCGTGCGGATCAGGGTGCCAGCGGGGAAGCACTGATCATCGTCGCCCACGGCAAACAGGTTGCGCCGCTGGCCCGCGAGCTGTTTCACCAGCACATACTGCACGCGGTTGGTGTCCTGATACTCGTCCACCAACAAATAGGCGTAGCGCTCCTGGTAGCGGGCCAGCACCTCGGGGTTCAGCTCAAAGAGGCGCACCGTCTCGACCAGCAGGTCGTCGAAATCGAGCGCGTTGGCCTCACGCAGCAGCGCCTGGTAGCGCTCGTAGCAGCGCACGACAATCTCATCGAAATACGTCCGGTTGAGGCGCGCATACTCGGCGGGCGAAACCAGCTCGTTCTTGGCGCTAGAGATGCGGCCCAGGATCGCGCGGGGCTGGTTCTGCTTCTCGTCGAGGTTCAGGTCGCGCAGCACGCGGCGCATCAGGCGCTCTTGGTCGTCGCCATCGTAGATGATAAAGTCGCGCTCGCGGCCAAGGTAGACCATATCTTTCCGCAGAAAGCGGGCGCAGAGGCTGTGGAAGGTGCCGACGGTGAGCGTCTGCGCGACGCCGCGCCCGATCAGCGCGGCGAGGCGCTCCTTCAGCTCGCGGGCGGCCTTATTGGTGAAGGTGACGGCCAGAATCGCGTAGGGGTCAATGTGATGCGACCGGATCAGATGGGCGATGCGGTGGGTCAGCACGCGGGTCTTGCCGCTGCCGGGGCCAGCCAGCACCAGCACCGGCCCGTCAATGGTCTCGACGGCGCGGCGTTGGGCCGGATTCAGCCCCTGAAAGAGATCGGACATCGTGTTCCCCTCGCCAAGGTTTCAGGTGCCAGGTGCCAGGTTTCAGCTCGAGCGCATCAGCAAGCGCTGCGTGTGCCGAAACGGTAGAGCCTCAGCGAACCTTGCCCTCGTGCTGGATGCGAGCGAACCGGTGTTCGCTTACACTCTATATGGTAAAAGGATGCGCCCCGTCTGTCAAGGGCGCACGGCAACGTTGCCATGGCGGTTGCAACGTCGTGCCACGCCCCACGCCCGGTGGCTGAAGCCACGGGCTACGTGTACGAAGGCCGCCTGCGCGGCCTAGATACGCCTGCGAAGGCAGGCTTCGTACCCGTAGCCGGGGACTTCAGTCCCCCGGCGGGCGACGGTGCAACCGCCATGCGCGCACGGCACCGTTGCCCCCTCTACCGGGCCAGTCCGGCGACCGCGATCAGGCGCGGGCTGCCGGTCGTATAGTCGTCAAGCTCGTACGAGCCGTAGAGGTTGCGGAGGGTGAAGCCGGCCCGGGCGAGCAGGTGTTCAAGCTCGAAGCGGTAGAGCCAGCGCAGCGTGAAGCGCATCACGCGGCGGGTCATGCCGCCGTCATCAGCGATTTCGTCGTAGATGTAGGTGACGCGACTGAGCTGCGCGGCCACGTCGCTATCAATGGCGACCGATTTCTGCACCAGGCGTCCGTCGAGCTGGTACTCGCGGTCGAGGATGAGCCGGTTATCTTCGCGCAGCATCTCGCTCGGGTCAGGGTTGAAGAGATCCAGCACGAGCAGCCCGCGCCGGGTCAGAGCGCGGCGCACATTGCTCAGGCAGGCCAACTGGTCGCGCACCGTCTCTAGATGCATGAATGAGTTGATGGCGACAAAGGCCAGCGCGAACGCCTCGGTGGGCAGGGGCAGATCGCGGACATCACCCGTGAGCAGGGTGGCGCGGTCGGCGAGGGCGACCTCGGCGAGGCGCTGACGGGCGAGCGCCAGCATCGCGGGCGAGCTATCAACCCCGGTGATGCGGTAGCCCGCCTCGGCCATGGGCAGCAGCACGCGCCCGGTGCCGCACATCAGCTCAAGGATCGGCCCATCGGTGCGCCGCGCCAGCTCGCGGTAGAAGGGCAGATCCTCGTTGTGGTTGCGAAAATCGGCGTCATAGTAGCGTGCAAAGGGGTCGTAGGTGTGCATAGGTTTCAGGTTACAGGTTTCAGGTGCTAGGTTTCAGGTTACAGGTTTCAGGTGCTAGGTTTCAGACTGACACCTAACACCTGACACCTGACACCTGACACCTGACACCCTGTCTACGGGCTAAAGGACGCCCACGAGCCGCAAGATCAAGAAGAAGCACCCGCCGACGAAGCCGAGGCCGACGAGGCCGATGACGACAATGCGCGGGTTGAGGATCGGCTCGAAGCTGGGCGGGCTGGGCAGGCGCTGCGCGTCGCTGGGCAGACTGAGCCGTGGCCCCGCGCCAGGGTTGGCGAACGGTGGCCCACTTTGCAGCAGCGGCGGTGCGCTTGGCGGTGGGGCGAGCGGTGACTGGTCGGTCGGTAGGCGCATCTGGCCCGCGCCGCCCTTGTTGCTCTCGGTAATGACTGAGCTGACGACATTGGCGATCACCCCGAAGACGACCACGATGGTGACGAGGATCGGCGCACTGATCGGTAGCCCTGTAACCTGGGTGAGCCAGGTGGCGACGGGCGGCAGGAAACGCGACCCGAAGACCACGAAGATAAAGAGCAGCCAGCCGATCCAGCGGCTGCCGCCGCGACGATTCTGTTGCACGTGCGTTCCTCCCTCTGGCGCTTGCGGCGCCCTTGTAGCCCCTAGTACACGTCGGCGGAAGTTCGTTGCCGGTTTGAGACCGGGTGACCGGGAGACAAGGAGATCGCTGCGTCACCATCTCCCGGTCTCCTTGTCTCCTTGTCTCAAGCCGAAGCGGACTTCCGAAAAGCTGTACTAGCCAGGGCTGGCACGGACGATCAGGCGGTGGGTGTAGACGCCAATCGGCACGCAGGTAATCATGGTTAGCTGCTCATCGGGGGTTGGCCCCATCACCCAGGTTGCGGTAGGCCGCAAGGTCAGCACCTCGCGCACGATGTAGCGCCGCTCTTGGCCGCCAGCCGTGACGAAAATCTCGTCGCCCTGGCGCGTGTTCGGCAGCCGGTTGAAGATTTCGCCGCGATAGCCGACATGACCAGCGAGCACGATGTTGCCGCTGGTGCCGGGGTAGCCCGCGATGGGCCAGTAATGCACCGCCGTGGCCCGTGGCACGTCCCACTGGCCCAACGAGAAGCCCTCGCTGACGATGGCGGTGTCCAGACTGATGCGCGGCACGCGCACCCGCGTGGGGCGCAGGCTCGCCCATGCCTGCGCGGCGCTCTCAACGGGGCGTTGGGCGCTCTCGGGGGCCGGGTACGCGGCCAAGTACTGCCGCCCCAGGTGGCCGAGCAGCACTTGGTTGGCCGCTGGGCGTTCGGGGTGCAGCTCAAAGCGTGCCCGCTCAAAGTACTGCACCGTATAGACGCGACCATCCTGCTCATTCAGCTCCTCGAATGGCTCGGAGATCGGCAGGCCGAAGATGCTGAGGCCGCCCCGCCGCCAAAAACGCAGGAACGAGCCGGTCAGCGCGTGCCCGGTCGCTGCAAAGAAGACGCCGCCCGCTGGCGCGGCGTCGATCTGCGTGAAGGCCGGGTGGCCCGCGTGGCGCTCGGCTGCCCAGCGCCCCAGCAGACCGATCTGCACAAGGCCCATGTCGCCGTGCCACTCTAGGCGTGCCCGCTCGAAATATTGCACTGGGCGTCCATGTTCGACAAAGACCTCGGTGAGCGGCAGGCCGAAGATCGGCAGGCCACCCTGGTCGTCGTAGAATTCGCGGAAGCTATAGGCGAGCGTGTGGCCCGTCTCGCGGAAGAGTACGGGCGTACCGGCCCGCGTGTTCGCCACCGCCGCCGTTGGGGCCAGCGCAAGCGCGCCCACGACCAATAGCATAACGAGCAGGAGCAGTCGTCTCACGGATAGGCTCCAGTGGGGTGTCGGCGAGTGCGTCATGCGATTCAGGCAAGCGCTCACCCGTTGTCGGTTGAGCCTATTCTAGCACCAATGCTTTTTAGCTACGTGATGGAGCGCGAACCTATGGCTCCTCACCCCATAAGTAGAGACGCCCCGGCGGGGCGTCTCTACCCGCTCATATACCATCAAGCGCCTCGTTGCCAGATGTGCGAGCGACGTTGGCGTGGCCCCAGGGCTGATGCAACGTCGGGCTGCCGCCCGCACGCCCGGTGGCTGAAGCCACCGGGCTACGGGTGACGAAGGCCGCCTGCGCGGCCTCGCGGAGCCTGCAAAGGCAGGCTTCGCCAACCAAGAGCCGGGGACTTTCGGCCCCCGGTTGCACAACCCGGATGGAATTGCTATATGATAGGCCAGACAGGGTTCGTGGCTACGGTACCGCTTGCTGCTGCGTTCGGCGTGAAACCTGAGACCCGGCACATGAAACCTTGCCGTATCGCGGCAGCACCGCAACCTGAATTTCAAAGAGAGGCGCGTATGGACAGCGTGGTCTACGTTGTGAGCGACCTGCACCTCGGGCCAGGCTGGCTCCCCGATGGTCGGCTTGACTACCTTGAGGATTTCTCGTCGGACGATGATTTTGCCCGCTTTCTGCACACGATTGGCACCAAGGGCACCCCGGCAGAGTTGGTGATCGCGGGCGACTTTCTAGAGTATTGCCAGACGCTGCCCGAGCTTGGGCTGACCTCGCCCGAGGATCATCTGGGCTGCACCGAGGCTGACTCGATCCGGCGCACGCGGGTGATTCTCGGCCTAGATCCGTCCATCGCCACGGGGCACCCGCAGGTGTTTGCGGCGCTGCGGCGCTTCATGATGGAGGGCCACTCGATCACGATCATCGCCGGCAACCACGACATCGATCTGCTCTGGGGCGGGGTGTGGGCCTACGTCTTTGACGCGATCTACCCGCCGGGCGCGTGGGGCGACCTGCGGCTGGTCGAGTTTAGCTACACGCTGGGGCGCGGCGAGCGGGGCCGGGTCTATATCGAGCATGGGCATGAGCATGACCGCGCCAACAGGTTTGGCGACCAGATGAGTCAGCCCTTTGGCACGGACAAGTATGGCAGTCGGCGCCTCAAGCGCTGCTGGGGCACGCTCTTTGTGGACAAGGTCTTCAACCAACTGGAGCGTGACCGCTGGTTCATCGACAATGTGAAGCCGATTATGCGCGTGGTGCAGCTTGGCTTCCGCAACGATTTTGTCTTTACGGCCACGGCGGTCGCCCTGGTCGTGCGCTTTCTGCTGACCAGCGGGCTGCCGCCGCTGCTGCTCGGCGGGTCGAGCGACGAGCCGAACGCGGCGCTCCCGACGCTTGATGGGGACATGGTCGCGGCGGCGATTGCCGACCCGACGCTCCAGGCGGCGGTGCGGGCGCAGTTGAGCGATGCGACCGCCCGCGCCGAGTTCGAGCGCGTGATGCGCGATGCTGACCCGCACGAGCTGAGCATTCTGTTGAGTGGGGCCGGACCGTCGCTGAGCCTCGACGACATCACGGTGGTGCCTGGTGGCGAGATTCTGCTGGGTGGCGGTGGGGCCGAGGATGATTACCGGGCCGCAGCACGCGAGGCGCTAGAGGCGGACGCCGCCCTGACGACGGTGATTATGGGCCACACCCACACCCCGCTTGACGGTTATGTCGAGCCGATTGAGCTTGTCGATGGGCGCCAAGGCTTCTACTTTAACAGTGGCACCTGGACGCGCCATCTGCGCGATGAGGGCCGCCGCAGCTATAGCTGGGCTGAAATCGGGGACGAGGCGAGCTACACGACGCTCTTTACCTACATTCGGCTCGACCCCAACGGCACCGGGGGCTATCGCCCCGCGCTGGCAAGCTGGTACGAAGATCAGGCGTAAAGGGGCTGCGTGTTTCACGTGAAACCGTGGGCCGCACGACCAGACCGGTCAGGTGCCGCACCTGACCGGTCTGGGGCGCGACGGCACGTATTCGCTGGCGGCCAGGGTCAGCAGCGTTTGGATGCCCCCGCCGTGTTTCACGTGAAACCGTGGGGCGCGCCAGTGCTTATAGCAATCCTATACGGGTTATTGAATCCGGGGGGCTGAAGCCCCCGGCTCTTGATTTGCGAAGCCTGCCTTCGTAGGCTTGTTCAGGCCGCGCAGGCGGCCTTCGTACCCGTAGCCGGGGACTTCAGTCCCCCGGCAGGCGCGCAACAACCCCTGTAGGATTGCTATATTCGCTCGCGGCCAGCGCCAGCAGCAGCGTTTGCATGCCCCCGCCGTGTTTCACGTGAAACCGTGGGGCGCGACGGCACTTATTCGCTCGCGGCCAGCGCCAGCAGCAGCAGCGCCTGAATGCCACGGCCAAGATTGGCGGGCTGAATATACTCGTCTTGGCGATGAGCGTTGCCGCCATCGGTCAGGCCGACACAGACGGCGGGGATGCCCAGGCTCAGCGGAATATTGGCGTCGGTGCTGCTCTGCTGGTAGCTCACGTTGGCCCCAACTGTGTGATAGGCCGCGACCGCCGCCTGCACTAGCCGATGGTCGCGTGCGATTGAGCCGGAGGGCCGGTCGCCGACCGTGACCACTTTGAGCTGCACATCGGCGCGTTCGCCTGCGGCGGCGGCGACCAAGCGATCCACCTGCGCGATCAGATCTGCCAGCGCCGCCGCGCTCGCCGAGCGCATATCCAGCAGCAGGCTGGCGTGTTCGGCAATCGTATTGACCGAGGTGCCGCCCTCAATCACGCCAATATTGAAGGTCGTGCGCGGCGTCCGGGGCACCGCAAGCTCGGCGATGCGCGCCGCGAGCCGCACCAGCGCGTGAATGGCGCTCGGCGTGCCAAAGTTGCCCCACGAGTGCCCGCCGGGCGAGTGCGCCTCAATCCGGTAGCGCCGCACGCCAATCGCCTGATGGTGCAACGTCCCAAAGTCACAGCCCTCAAGCGCGATCACTGTGCCAATGTGGTGGCGCAGGCGCTCGACCGCCGCCCGAATGCCGCGCAGGTCGCCCAGCCCCTCCTCGCAGACATTGCCCACAAACCAGATGTCGCCCTGGTTGGGCACATCATGGCGCTGCATCACCTGGGCCAAGTGAATGAGCCCGGCGACGCCGGTGCTGTTATCGCCCAGGCCCGGGCCATAGACCCGCTCGCCCTCGTAGCGCAGCCGCAGATCCGTCTCGCGGGGGAAGACCGTGTCGAGATGGGCGGCAATCAGCAGCGCCGGGCGGGTGGCGCGGCCCGGTCGCCGTGCGTAGACATTGCCCAGCGCATCGGCCTCGACATCACTCAGGCCAAGCGCCCGCAGCCGATCAAGCACCAGCGCCGACCGCTCCGCCTCATCAAAGGTGGGCGCGGGCACCTGCTGAATGGCAATGGCCGTCTCAAGGATCGGACGATAGTCGGCGAGGTCGGCGAAGGCTCGCCGCACCGTAGGGTGATTACGCCAGCGCTGAATATCCATGAAGCTGCTCTGCGCGGCCCAACAGACACCTAAACATCCCGCAGGATGCCGGTCGCTGCGCTTGCGCTAAGGGAAGGTTTCAGGTGCTAGGTTTCAGGTTTCAGGCCAAGCGCATCAGAACGCGCTGCGCGAGGCCAAACTGTAACGTACCTGCGAACCTTGTCTAACGGTAGAAGGTGGTCGGAATTATGGCGCAACCCGCGCCGACTGTCAAAAGGGCCACGGCGACGGCGCCTGCCGGGGCGCTGAAGCGCCCGACTCCGTGCGCCGAAGCCAGTTTCAGCAGGCTCGGCAGCCCGCTTCAGCGGGCTTCGCATCCCATAGCCCGTGGCTTCAGCCACCGGGCGGGGAGACGTAGCGCGACGTAGCCCTAGACGGTCAATTTGCCCGCCCCTCTGACTCGTGGCATAGTAACGCCGAGGAACCCGCCCGGATCAGTTCGCCAAGGTTCGTGAATGCTTTTGCGTTATGCGGTTCGCTTCGACAAGCTCAGCGAACGGACGCTGGCTGAGCTTGTCGAAGCCAGCATACCAAAAGACTTCGTTGCAAGACTATTCAGCCTGAACCCTGAACCCCGGCACCTGAAACCTAGCACCTTGGCTTAGGAGCGCACCATGTCTTTGCTGCCGACCACCTCGATTGCCGCCATCGCTGGCTACGCCGACCAGACCGTGACGCTGGCGGGTTGGGTCTATCATAAGACGGATAAGGGCAAGCTGATCTTTATTCAGTTGCGCGATGGCAGCGGCACCCTTCAGTGCGTCGTCTCGAAGAAACAGGTGCCGGAAGCGGCGTTCGCCGCTGCCCAGCAGCTTACGCAAGAGTCGTCGTGCCGCATGACGGGCCTGGTGCGCGCCGATGCGCGCGCCGCAGGCGGCTTCGAGCTTGATGTGCAGGCGGTGCAGCTTGTCGGCGCCAGCCCCGACTACCCGATCTCGCCCAAGGATCACGGGGTCGAGTTTCTGATGGAGCATCGCCAGCTTTGGGTGCGCTCGGCCCGCCAGCACGCCCTGTTGCGCGTGCGCGCCGAGGTGATCGCGGCGGCCCAGGAGTGGCTCAACGCCCAGGGCTTCATCCGCTTCGACTCGCCCATTCTCACCGCGACCGCCGCCGAGGGCACCAGCAATCTGTTTGCGACGGAGTATTTCGACCTTGGCACGGCCTATCTGGCGCAGACCGGCCAGCTTTATGTTGAGGCCGGGATGATGGCTTTTGGCAAGGTCTACTGCTTTGGCCCGACCTTCCGCGCCGAGAAGAGCAAGACCCGACGCCACCTGACTGAGTTCTGGATGCTTGAGCCGGAGGTCGCCTTCGCCACCCATGACGACAACTTGCGCCTTCAGGAAGACTTTGTCAGTGCGCTGGTGCAGCGCGTAATCGAGCGCCGCAGCGCCGATTTGCAGGTGCTGGAGCGCGATACGTCCATCTTGGCACGCTGCCTGCCGCCCTTCCCGCGCATCAGCTACGACGACGCCCTGAAGCTGATCGAGGCCAATCAGGGTGCCATCGAGGGCGCGACGCCGCTCACCTGGGGCGACGATCTCGGCGCACCCCACGAGCAACTGATCGCCTCGCAGTTCGACCGGCCCGTCTTCGTCGAGCGCTACCCCGCTGCGCTGAAAGCCTTCTACATGCAGCCCGACCCGCAGCGGCCCGAGGTGGCGCTCTGCGCTGATTTGCTCGCCCCCGAAGGCTACGGCGAGATTATTGGCGGCTCAGAGCGCATTCACGACGCGGCGCTGCTTGAGCAGCGTATTCGCGACCACGGCCTCAGCGTCGAGGCGTACCAGTGGTACCTCGATTTGCGCCGCTACGGGACGGTGCCGCACAGCGGGTTTGGCATGGGCATCGAGCGGGTCGTCGCCTGGATCACCGGCACGCGCCACATCCGTGAAACCATCCCCTTCCCGCGCATGCTCTACCGCATCTACCCGTGACTAGTATAGCCTTGCAGAAGTCCGTTTCTGGTTACGCTGTAGAGGTGTGGAGGTGTGGCGCGATGGCAGATCCACACCTCCACACCTCCACACCTCCACAACAACCGGCAAGGGATTTCCATGGAACTAGCGTCCTCATGCGCGTACCCCTCGCTCCTGTGTAGGGAGCGAGGGGTACGCGAGATGACGGGTGCGAGACGCTGGCCCGCTACCGGCTGATGATCGGCAGGAACGTGTAGCGGTCGCCGACGTAGCGGATCGCCGCGTTGCCAGTGTCGGCCACCAGCACCAGCTTGCCGCTTGCCGTCATCGCCACGCCCATCGGCGTATCGAAGCGCACCGCCGCGCCCCGCCCGTCGGCGCTGCCGAAGTAGCCCGACGCCCCCAGGCGCGTCGTCACCTCGCCGCTCGCCAGGTCGATCAGGCGCATCGTGTGGCTGACGCTATCGGCCACGACCGCTTGCGTACACGCGCTATCTATCGCCAGCCCACGCGGGCTACCGAAGCGCGCCGCCCCACCGACACCGTCGGCGCTGCCCGCGCTGCCCGCCAGCCCCGCCAGCGTGGTGATGGTGCCGGTGTCAAGCGCGAGCTTGCGGATCGTGTGGTTGCCGGTGTCAGCCACCAGCGCATACCCGCCGCTGTCGCAGAGCGCCACGCCCGCCGGTAGGCTGAAGCCCGCCGCGCCGCCAACCCCATCGCTGGTGCCGCTCGTCCCCAGCGTGCCCGCCAGCGTCGTCACCGCGCCGGTCGTCAGGTCAATCCGACGGATGGCGTGGTTGAAACTGTCGGCCACCAGCACATAGGTCTTGTCGCGGCTAATCGCCACGGCCTGCGGCATGGTGAAGCGCGCCTCGGCACCGATCCCGTCTTGCGCGCCGGACTCGCCCGCCAGCCCCGCCAGCGTCGTCACCGTGCCGGTCGCCAGGTCGAGCGTGCGGATGGTGTGGTTGTCACGGTCGGCCACCACCGCCAGCGCCCCGTCGGCGCTCAGCGCGATGCTGGCGGGGTAGGCGAAGGTGGCTTCGCGGCCCACCCCGTCCTGGTTGCCGAACACCCCTGGGCTACCGGCAAGAATCTCGGTCGCGCCCGTACTCAGATTGAGCCAGTCAATGGTCTGGTTGACCGTATTGGCGATCAGGGCAAACTGCCCCTCGCCGCTAATCGCGACGCCCTCTGGCCCGTTCAGATAATTGTCCGTCGGCGCGTGGCTCGCCTCGGTAACCCCAAGCGGCGTGCCAGACTGCGCCGCAAGATCGATCAGCGTCAGGGTCGAGTTGGCGAGATCGACGGCCAGCCCACGCTTGCCGTCGTCCGAGAGCGCGATGCCAACGGGCTGGGTGAAGGTGACAGGTGCCCCCGTATCCGTCGCGGTCAGTACCAGGGTCGTGGCATTGACATGATCAGTGTCAAGGATGATCTCGCGGATGACCTGGTTGCCGGTGTCGGCCACCAGCGCCCGCTTGCCGTCGGCGCTCACCGCTACCGAGGTCGGCATGTAGAAGCGGATCGCGCCGGTGATGCCGTCCTCGTTCCCGTCATCGGCGGTCGTGCCAGCCAGCGTGGTCACGACCTTGGTGGAAAGATCGATGTAGCGGATGGTGCTGTTGAGCCGGTCGGCCACGAGGGCGAACGGGTCGCTGTCGCCGCCCAGCGCCACGCTGGTCGGGCCGTTGAAGAGGGCGCGGTTGCCGCTACCATCGGTGTCACCGGCCTGCCCCGGCGTCCCGGCCAGGGTCGTCACATTCCCGGTCACCAGATCGATGCGGCGAATCGTGTTGTTGCCGGTGTCGGCCACCAGCGCGAACTTCTC
>CAIWXH010000595.1 GCA_903916565.1 uncultured Oscillochloris sp.
GCGACGCCGCCGACTACGCCAATGGGCGCCACCATCGCTGCGCCAACGCTCATCACGGTGCTGGATGAACTAGAGGCGCGTGAACACTACATCGAGATCCACGATGCGCGCAACCGGGCGGTGATCGCGACCATCGAGGTGCTTTCGCCGGTCAATAAGACGACTGGCACGAAGCGCGCTACCTTCCTCGCCAAGCGCCGCGCAGTGATGGCCTCGCCGGCCCACTGGATCGAGCTTGACCTGCTGCGGGCTGGCGTGCGCCAGCGAGAGTTGACGGGGCAGAGTGATTATTACGCGCTGCTCAAGCGGGGCGACCGACCGGGGCCGTTTTTGGAGGTCTGGTACGCGAACTTGCGTGACGTGCTGCCCACCATCGCGGTGCCGCTGCGGGCGCCCTTTGCCGATGTGCCGCTCGCTCTCCAAGCGGCCCTTGACAGCGCCTACGCAGAAGCCCGCTACGACGATCAATTGAGCTATCAGAGCGCCCCGCCGCCGCCGAAGCTTTTGCCCGCTGACCAGGCATGGGCGGCGGCGCGGATTGCCGCGTGGCGGGCGAGCCGCTAGGGGGCGCAGCAGCTTGTGGTCGGCTTGGACAGCGAACCAATACCTTCGTTGACAGCGTTTCGCCCGGTGTGGTACCTTGGCCCTAGTACAGCTTTTCGGAAGTTCGCTTCGGGTTGAAACAAGGAGACAAGGAGACAAGGGAACCGGGAGATGACGGCCTGTAGCGATCTCCTTGTCTCCTTGTCCCCTTGTCTCAAACTGGCAACGAACTTCCGGCGACGTGTACTAGTCACTAGATCGTGTAAGGAACGTGCGTGCTCACCGACTTGTACTTGGTTCGCCACGGCCAGCCCGCCCACAAGCCAGCCATCGCCTATAACGTCCCGCCTGGCCCCGATCTCACCGAGCGGGGCCGCGCCGAGGCTGCCGAGGCGGCCACATTCCTCGCTGAAAAGGGCGTCACGCAGCTGCTCGTCTCGCCCTTCGCCCGCGCTGCCCAGACCGCCGAGGTGCTGGTCGAGCGGCTTGGGCTTGCGGCCACCTTCACCAGCGTGGTGCAGGAACACGGCCCTAGCGAGAGCTTCGCGCAGGTGCGCGCCCGCATCGCCGAGTTGCTCGTTGCGCTGGACGACTCGGCCCATAGCCGGGTCGCGATAGTCGCCCACGGCTCGCCCATTCGCGCCGCCCTGCTTGAGCTGAGTAAGGACAAGATTGACCTGAGCCAGCACGTCTACCAGGGCGGCAATGCGGCCCCCACCTGTGGCATCTGGCACGTCCAGTTTCTCGACCGCCACACCCGCCGCTTCACGTTGGTCTTTAAGCCAGCCTAGACAAACAGCGCACCATTTATGGACACCCCCAGCATCCCCAACGAGCTGATCGAGGCGCTCCGCACCGCCCGCCACGTCGCCGTTCTCACCGGCGCAGGTGTTTCGGCTGAGAGCGGCATCCCTACGTTTCGTGACGCGATGACGGGCCTTTGGGCGCGGTATAGCCCCGAAGAGTTGGCGACCCCTGAGGCGTTCCGCCGTAACCCGCGCCTGGTGTGGGAATGGTACGCCTCGCGCCGCCAGATGGTGACGACGGCCCAGCCTAATCCGGGCCACTTCGCCCTGGCTGCGCTTGAGGCGCTTGTCCCTCAGTTCACGCTGATCACGCAGAACGTGGATGGGCTGCACCGTCGCGCCGGGAGCGCCGACCCGATTGAGCTGCACGGCAACCTTATGCGGGCGCGCTGCTCGGTCGAAGGTACCGTCTACACGAGTTGGACTGAGGGCGAGACGGTGCCGCCGCTCTGTCCGGTCTGCGGCGCCCTGCTGCGCCCCGACATCGTCTGGTTCGGCGAAACCCTGCCGCCCGAGGCGCTGGCGCGAGCGAACGAGGCGGCGAAAAGCTGCGACCTCTTCCTCTCGATTGGCACCTCGGGGGTGGTCGAGCCAGCCGCCTCGCTGCCGCGCATCGCCTACAACCGGGGCGCAAGCTTAGCCCTGATCAACCTTGATGTGACCACCAGCACCGGCCCGCGTAGCTACTATCTCAAGGCGCGCTCAGGGGTCGTGCTGCCCGCCCTCGTCAGCGCGGCCTTTCCCAAGGCGGGTTAGCCAAGGTTTTCGGTGCTAGGACACGTCGGCGGAAATGCGTGGCAGGTTTTTTTACATGGATGAGCCTGCGAAGGCAGGCTTCGTCAACCAAGAGCCGGGGGCTTCAGCCCCCCGGCAACCGGCAACCGGACGTTGCAACCGCCATGCTATAATCGCGGGCCATGCGCCGCCTCTACCCCGATCTCATCGCCCTGGTCTTGCTCCTCGCCACAGCCCCTTTTTGGCTCGGCCTGGCCTATCGTGGTCAGCACACCGCCGCCTTTACCGTCGAGGCGCTGCCCGTCATGCTGCCCACGGCGGGTTTGCACGAGCCTGAGCCGCTGGTGGATCGGCCCGGCGTCTTTCGCTGGACTGACGGGGCGGGCGAGTTGCGCCCCCCAAACCCCGGTGGCCCGCTCTATCTGCGCCTCAGTCTTTCCAGTGGCTTCGACACCGCCACCCCCGTCGAACTCGCCGTCGGTGAACGCCACAACACCTTCACGGTGCTGCCGGGGCTGCACGAGTATGCGCTGCTTGCCCCGGCGCAGCCCGGCGAGCGCGTGATACTCACCCTGCGCTCGCCCACCGTTAAGATTGATGGGCGCCACCTGGGCATCGTCGTTCACCGCCTGCTCGTGACGGGCGCTGGCTCGACGCCGCCCCTGCTGCTGGTCGCCTTGCTCCTCGCGACGGCGAGTCTCTACGGGCTGGCGCGGCGTGCGGGGATGGGCGTCCCTGGCGCTGCCGTCGCCGTTATGGCGCTCCAGGCCATGCTTGCGCTCTGGCAGTGGGCGGGCGCTTGGCACTACGGATTGCTCGGCGTCCTGCTGGCGCTGGTCGCGCTGGGGGCGCTCGGTGCCCTGGTGATCGAGCGACTCTATCCACCACTACCGCCTACGCCGCTTGCCGCGCTCAGCTTCACCCGGCGCGACCGGCTGGCGCTGGGCGGGCTGCTGCTGCTGACCGTGGCGGTCTGCCTGCCGTGGCTCGGCGCGTCCGACCCGGTTGGCGACCTCAAGCAGTACGCGGCGCGGATGGGCTTTCTCGCCCGTGGTGGTTTCGCGGAAGCCTTCACCAACGGCGGCGACTATATGCCGCTTTGGCTGCTCTCGTTGCGCCTGCTGGCGCCGCTGGTCGCGCTGCTCGGTGGCAGTTACTTTGATGCCGTGCCGTCGGTGACGCGGGCGATGATCAAGCTGCCTAGCCTGGTCGCGCTGCTCATCACGGTGCTGCTGCTCTTCCGCTGGGCGCGGCGCCACGGCGGCACCGGGCGGGCCACGCTGATCGCCGGACTGTACGCCGTCACCCCGCCGGTGTGGATGAATGCCGCCTGGTGGGGCCAGATTGATGTGCTGCTCGCCCTGCCGATGCTCGTGGCGCTGAGTCAGCTTGACCGCTGGCGTGGGCGCGTCAGTTGGCTTGGCTGGGCGGTGGGGCTGATGATCAAGCCCCAGGCGATTATCCTGGCGCCGCTGCTCTACGGGGCCAGCCTACGGCGCCACGGCCCACGCGGGCTGCTTGAGGGCGGGCTGGCCGCGCTGGTCGTGCTTGTCGGCACATGCACGCCCCTCGTGCTGCTTGGGCAAGGGCCGGGTCTCTATCAGGCCACCGTCGGCTCGGTGGGCCGCTTCCCGCAGGTGACCAACCGCGCCTACAATCTGTGGTGGCTCGTGGTGGGCGCCCGGCCCGTCTCGGATCTGACGGAATGGGCGGGCATGTCGTACCGCACGCTTGGCTTCCTGCTCCTCGGCGTGGTGGTGCTGCTCACCCTGCTGGCGGTGCTGCGCCGCCCCGATGGGCCGACCAGGGCGGTCGCGGCGGCCACGCTGGCGCTGGCCTTTTTCACGCTGCCGACCCAGATCCACGAGCGCTACATCTTCTTCGCGCTGCCGATGCTGCTGCTGGGCGCGATGGCCGACTTGCGGCTGCTGCTGCCGTACGGGCTGATCGCCACCGGCGCGACGCTCAATATCCTCGGCGTGCTCGACGGCTTCTCGCCCGACCTCCAGCGCATGATCAGCACCTCGCCCCTGCCCGTCGCTGTCGCCTGGGTGAATCTGGGCACGCTGGCTGGCCTCTTGCTTTACATGCTGTTAGTGCCACGAGGCGGGCGATGGCCCACGACGAGCTGACCGGGCGCGGCATCGCTGCCCTGCGGGCGGGCGACCGCGCCGGGGCGCGGGTGCTGCTCGCCGCCGCTGTGCGCGCCAACCCCGACGACGCCCAAGCGTGGCTCTGGCTTTCGGGGGCGGTGGCCGACCCCGCCGCCCAGCGCGTCTGCCTTGAGCGCGCCTTGAGTCTCGACCCCGCCTGTGCGCCAGCGCGGCGGGGGCTGGCGGCGCTGCAAGCTGATGCTGTTCACCACGAAGCCCACGAAGCGCACGAAGGCCGGACATTTCAGCCAGATCTGCCTACGCTTCGTGGTACAAATTTGCCCGCCCCACAGGAAACGACGCCCGAAGATCCGACTGAAAGGCCCGACCTTCGTGTGCTTCGTGCGCTTCGTGGTACAAATTTGCGTCGCCCCCTGTACACAATCTGGCGGCACCCGCGTGCGGCGCTGCGGGCGGCGCTCGCACGACCGGCACCTTTCACGCCATGGCTGCTGGCGGCGCTGGCCGGGGTAAGCGCCAGCCTCGCGTGGGCGGCGTGGGCCAAGCTGGGCAGCCAACTGGGCGCGGGCGAACTGCTGACCGTGGCGGTCAGCGCTGGCTTCGCGCTCGGCACGCTGGCGCTGCTGCTCAGTGGTGTGCTGCTCCGCACGGGCGGCTGGCTTATCGGCGGACAGGCCAGCGCGGGGCAGGTACGGGTAGCCCTGGCTTGGTCAATGCTCCCGGTGGTCGCTGGGCTGCCGCTCTGGCTGGCCCAACTGGCGCTGCTGCCGACGGCGTCATTCGGCGCCGCGCCTGACCCAGCCCAAGGGCTGCTCGCTGGCGTCTGCGGGGGCGCGCACGCCGCCCTTTGGCTCTGGTCTGCCGCGCTCAGCGTGATCGGGCTGGCCGAGGCGCACCAGATCACCGTGGCGCGAGCAGCGGCTTCGTGGCTGCTCGCGGCCCTCGTTGTGGCGGGCGCGGTGGGCGCGATGCTAGAGCTTGTCGCGCTGATCATCAGCCTCCGTGGAGGCTAACTCCTTTTCAAATAAGGACTGCTGCCGCCCAGCCCTCACCCCCCTGCCCCCTCTCCCTGAGCGGGAGAGGGGGGGCGAACGCATCCTGCTGCGGAATCTCCCCTCTCCCCGTGCGGGAGAGGGGCCGGGGGTGAGGGGCAAAGGTCGGCACCGGATCGGCGGATTTGGAACGTATTGAGGCTAGGAGAACCCCCCATGAGCTACCAGGATCGCTACACCACCGCCGCCCAGTTCGCCGCAGCGGCCCACGCCGGGCAGACCGTCACGGGCACCACACTGCCCTATCTGCTGCACGTCACCCTGGTGGCGATGGAGGTCAGCGCCGCCCTGCGGGCCGAGCCTGGACACGACGAGGGGTTCGCCATCCAGTGTGCGCTGCTCCACGATACGGTCGAGGACACATCCGTGAGCTACGCGCAGCTCGTGGCGACCTTCGGGCAGCCCGTGGCCGACGGCGTTTTGGCCCTGAGCAAAGACCCCACGCTGCCAAAGGGCGAGCAGATGCGCGACAGCCTGCGCCGCATCCAGGCCCAGCCCCACGCCGTCTGGCTGGTGAAGCTAGCCGACCGCATTGTGAACCTACAGCCGCCCCCGCAGCACTGGACGACCGAGAAGATCGCCGCCTATAAAGAGGAAGCCCGCGTCATTCTGGCAACCCTGGGCGCGGCCAGCCCACTGCTCGCGGCGCGTCTGGCGGCGAAGATCGCGGCCTACGGCGTGGGGCGCGTCTGAGGCGCGACGGGTGCGGAGCGTCTCGGCTGTGCTATTTGCAAGGGCACACGAATTGCTGTGTGTATGCGTGAATTACAGCAACGAAACACGTTGAACAGTTGCCACATACCACCAGCGCTAGTTTCTAGCGCGTCTGCTATGATCTGCCGCACATTGTCGGATGATCAATCTGGTAAGCGCCGCATGTCACAATAGGACATACACTCTGGTGGAGTGTAGCACAGCCCTTTTTGATTTCTGAGTCGTGGTGATGTACGGAGGTAGTTATGGGCGACTTCTTCGATTTATGGTGGTTAATGGCTGCAGCGGCGGTTGGGGTTGGGGCGGTCTGGTACGGGTATAAACGGCGCAACGGCAGCGGGCCAACCAAAAAACCCTAGCCAGCCCTCGCGCTCGCCAGGAATACCTACAGGCCCGCCGTGTGCCTACGCGCACGGCGGGCTTCGCTATTGCGTCAGCAAAGGCAGGTAGAGCACGGCATTGGTATTGGTCAGGGCCATGCTCGCGGCCACGGCAAGGGCTGGGTTGGTCGTATTGGCCGTAAGCGTGTAGCGGCCAAGCAGCCCATTGGCGCTCAGCGTGCGCGTCACCTGCCCGTTGCGATCAGTGATCGCCCGCGTGCCCTCGGCAAGGTTTGCGCTTGCCCCGCTCGTTGGTGCCGTAAAGACCACCGGCACGTCCGGCACCGGCTGATTGGCCGCATCGCGCACCGTCACCTGGAGCGGCGTCGGGAAGGGCTGGCGCACCAGGGCGCGCTGTTCAGCCCCCGCCGTGACCGTGATGCTTGCCGGTGGCAGCGGCGCCCCAGCGCATCCGTCTGCGCCGGTCGCTACGCTGGTGAAGAACATCTGTGGGCTATTCACGCCGCTGTACGTTGCGGTGAGCTGCACGTTCAGGGTTGCCCCACATGGCACCTCTGGCGCCAGCGAGACGATAAAGGGCACACCGAGACTGCTCAACGCGCCGCTCATTGGCGCGCGCGCATAGCGCAGCGGCCCTGGCTGAATGACCGCTGCCCCCACTGGCCCATTCAGCAATTCGAGCGTCACCGTGAGATCGGGCGTTGGCGCCAGGGTCGTGTTGGTCAGCGCCACCGTCAGATAGACGCTCTCGCCCGGCTCGATCACCCCATTGCCATTCGTCCGTGCGCCCTCGCTGGCACGCACCGTGTTGAGCGTCAGCAGCGGCGTAGGGGCTGGGTTTAGGGTCTGGAACGCCGCCAGCGCATCCAAGACGCCCGCGCCACTGTCGCGATCCACCCCCGGCGCTTGAATGTCAAGCGCGGCGGGCGCACTGGTCAGAATGGCGCGGGTCTCGGTGAGCGTCAGGGTTGGCTTGGCCGAGCGCAACAGCGCGGCAATCGCCGCCGCGTGCGGCGCGGCAGCCGAGGTGCCAATGAAGGGCCGAAACCCCGGCGCGGCGCAGCTCACCCCATCGGCAGCGGTGAGATCCGGCTTCTGCGCCACGGCACCGCCGAAGGCCGAAAAATCCCCCGGCGTGAGCGGGGTGCCGTCAGGGGTAAAAAAGTGCCGGCGCGGCCCGTCCGAGCTAAAGCGCTCGCTGCTGGTGCTGCGGCTAAAGCGCACCGGCGGGCGCAGCACATCCGCCGCTGCGACCGCAAACGCATCCAGCGCCGCCGCATGGCCCCCGATTTGTCCGGCGGTGCTAAATTGCAACTGGCCTCGGTTTGTGTTGAGCTGGAGGTAACGGTCGGCGGCGCCGGGGCGCTGGACAACCACCAGCCGCTGGCCGCCAGTCGCCAGCGGGAGCGCTTCATACGGGTCTTGCGTCCCGTTCTGCACATTGGTCGAGGCTGCGACCACGGTGGTTCCAGTCGCATCCAGCAGGAACAGATCATAGTCATTGCGCGATCCGCCCAACGGATCGGCCCAGAACAGAGTCGCCTGAAGCCCCGCCTGAGTGACCAGATTAAAGGGCTGCACGGTGCCACTCGGATCAAAGTCCAGCAGCGCCCCGCTGCCGACGAGCGGCGCGGCGATCACGCCACCAGCGACAAAATCGCCCTCCCAGACACCCGAGGTGCCCGCACTGAGGTTGCCCGCGTTGCCCGCCGCCGCGAAATAGAGCGTGCCAGCGGCGACCACCTCGTTCACGGCCTGGGTGATCAGCCCGCCATTAGTGGTTGCGGCGACCTGCGCGGTCTGGCCCAACTGGAAGGGCGTCTCGAC
>CAIWXH010000596.1 GCA_903916565.1 uncultured Oscillochloris sp.
CACGAGCATGGTCAGCAGCAGTGGCGATGCGGCGAGTTTCCGCAGCGCCGCCCGGTCGGGCTGCTCCAGCAGCGCGATCAGCCGTTTGGCGCGCTCGGCAGCCTCATCGGGCGTGTAGCGCCCCTGGCCGTCCAGACAGGTTGCGGCGTACCACTTGGTGATAAAGCTACGCCCCTGGCCGAAGGCGAAGGGCTGGAGCCGGCGTAGCGCCCAGCCCTCGCGTAGTTGCCATGCGGCGTCCTGTTCGTAGGGCCGGGTGCGGCAGGTGACCACCACTGATGCAGCACCAACCTGGTGGGCGAAGGCGCGGATGGCATCAGCGACCCGCTCGCGGCGGGAGCGCGAGCCACCCGTGGTTGGCTCGGGCACGCCCGAGACCTCATCGAGCCCATCGAAGAAAAGGAAGGCGTTGCCCGCGATGATCGCCGCCTGCACCCGCGCCCGCAGCCCAGCCCGTAGTCCGCCCGCACCAAGGGCCGGGCGCAGCAGCGCCTCAACCAGCGTGTCCACATCCTGGGCCGGGTCGTCGCCGAGGGCCTGGGCCACCGGGCCAAGCGGGCAGAAGAAGGGGATGCGCAGCGTTTTGGTGCCGCTGAGCAGGGCGGTAGCGATAAAGACGGTCAGGTGCCGCAGACCAGTGGACTTGCCGGAGCCAGGGCTGCCGAGCAGCACGAGGCGCGGTCGCCCCTGGCCCTGCCCAATTGCCACGATCAGCCCCTCGGGGCGATACCACTGGCCTTCCCGCGTGCCGCGCCCGCCCAGCGTGCGTCGAGCCTCGTGCCACACCAGGCTGAGCGCCCGATCACCAAGGAAGATCGGGCGCGGGGGGCCGGGGGTGATGCCGCGTGGATCATCGGGAGTGCGAGGATCGAGGATCGGCAACCGCACATGCTCGGGCAACACCGTATCCGGATCCGCCGTGTCCATCTGCTTCTGGAGATCATCGAGTTTTAGCGCGAACGGGCCAGCGGGCAGCAGTTGATCAGTGGTCAGGGTGGTGTAGACCTTGAGCAGGGCGATCTCGGGCATGATCGCCTGGTCGCGCCCGCTCCGCTCGCGTTCCAGCAGCTTGCCGAGCCGTAGGTAGCCGTGTTCCGCGACCAGGGATTGCAGGTAGCTATCGAGTAACGGCTTGGCATCGGCGGGTGGCTGCTGACCGAAGAAGAGCTGGATGGTGCCCTGGTTCACGCCGACGGCGGCGCCGTATTGCTGTCCAGAGACATCGACGCGACCTTGGGCTAGGTCGGCGCTCCCGGCGTGGTAGTGGTGTTCCTGGCGGGCGACGACCTGCCCCACGCTACCGCCGGGTGGCACCGTGATCTGCTGGACGACCTCGGCGTCGCCGCCCACGCCGATGCCGGTGGGGGGCGGCGCGGCCTTGGCGATCTTGTGCTCTAGCTCCGCGACGCGGCGGCGCATCGCCGCAAGCTCCTCCTCGGGGGTCATGGGCTGCGCCTCTCTGGTAGGGCGAAGGGTGGGTGGGGATGCCGCCCCGCCGGACGCTCGCGGCGGGTGTCGCCGTTACCGGCCCGGTGGGGCGGCGCGTTCTTCGGTTGGAGGCGCACGGTCGCCCCTCCAGCCAGGGCCATGCCGCGCTCGCTCGCGTATGGACAGACACCTCGGCCTGCCCCTTCTGCCGCCGGCAGGGATGTGCGCCGCCGGATGCATCGGCAGGGGAGTGTGCATGCGATGGGCAAGCACCACACGAAAACCGTTGTTGTTGTTGTCGTTGTTGAGGTTGTTCCTGTTCCGCGCCCCGCAGCGTTTTGGCGCGTCGGTGTGGTGCGCCGTAACGACCGGCCCGTGCCCAGTGTAGCGTGTCCCGCGCCCCAGTGCAAGGAGCGAACACGCCGTTTACTCGTCGCTTGCCGTGCCCCCGCTCGCCGCACGGGCCTGCGACTTACGCCATCCGCCGAGCAGCCGTCCGACCTCGTCGGTCAGGCGGACGACATGCGCGTACTGGCCGACGGTGAGCAGATCGAGGGCCTGGCCCTGGCGAAGCAGCAGGCGCAGTTCGCTCAGCGCCTCATCGGCGGCCTGGAGCGCCTGGCGCTTATCCCGGCGGCGTGCGGCGGCCACAAGTTCGCGCTGAAGCAGCAGCACCGCCTCTTGGGTGAAGCGTCCGAGGGCGGCGCGGAAGTGGCGCGGGTAGCGCACGGTGGCCCGCAGCACCCAGATCACGAGCTCGTCGCAGCGGGCGAAGATAGGGGAGTCAGGCATCGTGGTAATTGTAGATTGCAGACTGTAGATTGCAGATTGTCTGACCCGGCGCGGCGCGTTCAGCCTTCATTTCGTGGTCTCCGTGCCTTCACTCTCGCGGTCCCATCCCGATTATGAAGGAGAGTCAAGGCTTCAGCCGGCTAAAGCCTTGACTCCCCTTCACGGTTCCAAGAAGATTGCAATGTCGCATCATCTCGCGCTTCGGTATCAGCGTGCGTAGCACCGCCTTGCGCAAGCCTGTCGTGCTGCCGTGCTTGGTCTGGCCAACCCAGCCGTGAACGGTGGCTCCAAGACGGTCAAGGTCAATCTCGCCCGCAGCGTAGGCGGCGAGGCGCTGGCGATAGCGTCGCCAGAAGGCCACCACGTTGCGGCGGCGCAGCCGTCGCCGCTCCGGGGTGATCGTCCAGCCGACAAAGGGGAAGCCCGCCGCTACCGGCGCGACCTGCGCCCGGTACTCGTGGATGGTCAGACGCAGCGCGGCCATCCGCTCGCGCACGGCATCGCGCCAGGCATGCAGGATTCCCTTGTCGTCAGCGAAGAGCAGCAGATCGTCGGCGTAGCGCAGGTAGGCCCGGCAGTGGAGATCCTGCTTGATGAACATGTCGAGCGGGTGCAGAAAGGCGTTCGCCCAAAACTGGCTGGTCAGGTTGCCAATCGGCAGGCCACGCGGGCGCGTCAGGGCGAGTAGGTCGTCGCCAGGGAAGAGGACTGGCGTGTACGCCTCAGCGAGCAGATCGCGCCCGCCCGCGATAATCGTGCGGCACAAGTCGAGGACTCGCCGGTCGGCGAGGTGTCGGCTGAGTGTGTCGAGCAGGATGGAATGATCGACCGACGGAAAAAACTCGCGGACATCCAGCGAGAGTACGTAGCGGTTGCCACGGGCGAAGTGCTGGGCGCGGTTCAGGGCGGCGAGGGTGCCCTTGCCCACCCGACAGGCATAGGAGTCGTGGATGAAGCGGGACTCCCAGATCGGCTCGATCACCCGGCAGAGGGCGTGGTGAACGATGCGGTCCTCGAAAGGCGCGGCGGAGATGATCCGGCGCTTCCACTCGCGCACGACGAAGGTGCGGTAGGCACCGGGGGCATACGTCCCCGCCTCCAGGCGCTCCTGGAGCCGCAGCAGGCGCGTGTCGGCGTCGAGGTCGTAGGCGGACACGGCGGGCCGGGCGCGCTTGCCGCGCCGCGCCGCCAGGTAGGCCAGCCACAGGTTCTCGAAGCTGACCAGATGTGGCCACAGGTCGCGGTAGGTTATCGGCATGCCACTCCCCTTCAAAAAAATCGCGATCCGCGCCTACGGCGCGTTCGGCCCGGCCCTCGGCGTACGTGGATACGAAACGCTTTACACAAAGCAGCAGATCAGTATGCAGAAAACAGAAGTCAGAAGCCAGAAATCAGAACTAATGCGCGAGCCGAGGGGCAAGCACCACACGAAAACCGAGGCCGTCGCCGCCGCTGAGGCCGTACCTGAACCGCGCCCCGCAGCGAACATATGAGCTATCCGTATACCACGATCCG
>CAIWXH010000597.1 GCA_903916565.1 uncultured Oscillochloris sp.
AGCGGCCAGCCGCTGCGACGGACGGCCCAGGTGCTGCAGGGCATGATTGACGATGCCCAGCGCGAGTTGCTGATCGTCGCCTTCGCCGTGTACGACATCCCCGAGATTGGTGCCGCCCTGCGTCGCGCCGCGCAACGCGGCGTGACGATCCGCCTCGTGATCGAGTCACCACAGGCGAGCGCGGGCAAGATCGCCTACGACGGGCTGGCCGCCGTGGGGCCAGCGGTCGCGACACACGCGGCGGTCTATCACTGGCCGCGTGACCAGCGCGCGACCGATGAGCAGGGCCGCCACGGCGCGCTGCACGCCAAATGTGCGGTGGCTGACGGGCAGACCTTGCTCATCTCCAGCGCGAACCTGACCCGCTACGCCCTCGACCTGAATATGGAACTGGGGCTGCTGGTGCGCGGCGGGCCGCAGCCGCACGAGGTGATGCGCCAGTTCCAGCGCCTGATCGCAGCGGGTGTGCTGACCCTGGTGGCAGCGCACACCATGACACGGAGAACTATATGAGCGATTTCTGGGGCGAGCTTGGCAAGACGGTGGGCAAGACGCAGCAAGCCCTCGATACGGCGCGGAAAGAGGCCGAGCGCCTGGCGCGTGAGGCGGGGAAGGTCGCGCAAGAGGTGGCGACCGAAGCTGGGCGCGGACTCACCGGGGCGGTCGGCCAGGTGCAGCAGTTGGTCACCGGGGAAGCCCCCGAGGAGCCGGTGAACCTGGCTGCGCTGCCTGAGCCGCAGCGCGTAGCCTATGCCGGCGCGCTCTACGCGCTCGCCGCCGCCGATGGCGGGCTGGACAAAGACGAGCTTCAGCTCATCATCGACCTCGTCGATCTGGGCGGGCTCTCGCCGGGCGGACGCCGCATGGTGCTCAACTATGTGGTGGCGCCGCCCGCGCTGGCGGACACGCTGGCCCCGTTTGGGGCCGCGCCTGCGCCCGTTCGGTACGCGCTGCTGCTCAATCTGGTGGAGCTTGCCTGGGCCAATGACCTGCTTGACCCGCAGCAGGATACCTTGCTTACCACAGCGCAGGCGGCGCTGCACGTCAGCGACGAGCAGTACCGCGCCATCTGGCGCTTTATGCGCGAGCTACGGGCGGTGCGGTTGCGCGGCCAGAACGACAGCACCGCCGCGCAGGCGACGAAGGTCGCCGCCGCTGGACTGGCCGCCGTGGGCGTGCCCCTGGCTGCCGTCTACGCCTCCGGCTCGGTGCTGGGGCTGAGCGCGGCGGGGATCACCTCGGGGCTTGCCGCCCTCGGACTCGGGCTGGGGATGGTGCCAGGGATTGGGATTGCGGTGCTGCTGGGCACCGGGGTCTTCCTGGGCGTGCGGGCGCTGCTCGACGCCACAAATCAGACCGAGCAAGGGCAACTCCGCACGCAGCTCGCCCAGCAGGCGCAGGCGGTACTCGCCAGCCTGGACGAAATGATCACCCTGTTGGACGCGCAGATCCTCGTGGTGGCGCAGGCGGGGGACACCCAGACCATCGGCATGCGGCTAGCCGCCCTCCACGAGCGACGGCGGGCGCTACAGCAGATCATGGCCCGCCGCCGCGCGATGGCAGAAACGATTGGGTAGGCAACAGCACCATTCGTGGCACGCGACTGGTGATGATCCGGCGGACG
>CAIWXH010000598.1 GCA_903916565.1 uncultured Oscillochloris sp.
ACACAACCTGCGCTTGCTGCTGAACGAGGTGTTTGGCGAGGAGAACTTTCTGGGGGTGCTGATTTGGAAGCGGCGCCAGAACGTTGACAGCCGCGCCAAGTCCGGTCTCTCCGTTGATCACGAATATCTCCTGATGTATGCCCGCAACAGCACGGGCCGCATCCGTGGACAAGAGAAAGATCTCACCAAGTACAGCAATCCTGACCATGATCCGCGTGGTGATTGGCTCAGTGCCGACCTTACCGGCCTTGCGACGAAAGAACAGCGGCCTAATTTGCATTATGATCTGGTCAATCCAGCCACTGGCATGGTGTACATGCCACCTGAGAATGGGTGGCGCTACGGCAAGCCGACGATGGCCCGCCTGATTGCCGACGCGAGGATTATCTGGCCGAAGACGAACGAGGGTAGGCCACGTGTGCGCCGCTATCTGCACGAGATGGGCGCAGAGTTCACCGGACTATCCTCGATCATCACCACGCTTTACAACTCCCAGGGCACCCGTGAGCTCAAAGAACTCTTTGATGGGAAAGAAGTGCTCGATTTCCCCAAGCCGGTAGACTATCTCAAGTTGCTCATTGAACAAGGAACCTCGACTGACGAGCCTGAGATCGTGCTGGATTTCTTTGCCGGGTCGTGTACGACCGCGCAGGCGGTACTGGAACTGAACCGACAGGACGGTGGCAACCGTCGTTACGTGATGGTGCAGTTGCCCTTCCCCACGAAGATCACGGCGTACAAGACTATCGCCGACATCGGCAAAGAACGCATCCGTCGCGTGATTGCGAAGCTGGCCGAGAAGCGTAACGGGCAACTCGATCTGAACGAGCGCGCGCAGCCAGAGGACTTGGGCTTCCGTGTGTTCAAGCTGGCGGCGTCGAATCTCAAGCAGTGGCCGGGGCATACAGGCGACGACGCCGACGAATATGTGCAACTCAGCGCCACGTTTGCCAATCTGCTCGTGGAACTCTGGACAGCGGACGGGGTACTCTGGGAAATGGCAATCAACGAGGGGTTAAGCCCCGCCGCGCAGGTCGTAACGCTGCCCAACCCTGGCCCCAATACGGTGCAACGGGTCACTGACGCTGACACCGGGCGCTTCTTCCTGATCTGCCTTGACGAAACCATTGACCCCGGCTTGCAGGACACGCTCACACTGAGCCGCGAAACCCTGTTCATCTGCCGCGACACCGCGATTGATGACACTACCCACGCCAACTTCGCACTCGCCTGCCACGTAAAGACGCTGTGAGGGGGCCGGGGCGGGAGACGTAGCCCCGCACCCTCTCCCCCTAGCCCCCTCTCCCATAAAGGGCGAGGGGGAATCAAGCATCACGACGCCATGTGCGTTTCATCCCCCCTCCCAACCTCCCCCCGGTGGGGTGAGGAGCCGACTTCCGCCCCCAACGGGGCAGCGCGGCGGCGGCGATACCTAGGTATTGTAGCTACGAACCTTGTCTAAAGAAGCCCTAATGCAACTCCAATTCGACCCTTCGCAAGCCCATCAGCTCAAAGCGATTGATGCAGTCGTAGCCTTGTTGCACGGCCAGCCCAAACTCGAAGTGAGCAGCCCGGTTGCGCTGTATAGCGCAGCCACGGCGCTTGCCAACACGCTCACGCTTGACGAAACGCAGTTGCTGGCGAACCTTCAGACGGTGCAGCGGAACCATCAGCTTGCCGAAGATACGGCCTTGCAGTGCCTAGAGGCCCAGATTGACACCGCAAATGGCCCCAAGGCGGTGCGCTTCGCCAACTTCTCGGTCGAAATGGAGACGGGCACCGGCAAAACCTACGTCTACATCCGCACGCTGTTGACGCTGGCGCAGCGTTATGGGCTGCACAAGTTCATTATCGTCGTGCCGTCGGTTGCGGTGCGCGAAGGGGTGCTGAAGAACTTTGCCGTGCTGCACGCGCACCTTGGTGCGTTCTACGCCGACGTGCCGTACAAGGTGATGGACTACGACTCGGCGAACCTGACCCAAGTGCGCGACTTCGCGCAGCTTGGCGATGTGCAGATTCTGGTGATGACGCTCGACTCGTTCAACAAAGCCAGCAACGTCATTCACAACGACACGGATCGGCTGCAAGGGGCGACGCCGATTCACTTTATTCAGGCGGCGCGGCCCATTCTTATTTTGGACGAACCGCAGAATATGGAGAGCGCAAAGAGCGTGGCGGCCCTCGCCGCGCTGCACCCGCTCTTTGCGCTGCGCTACAGCGCCACACACAAAAACCCCTACAACCTCGTCTACCGACTGACGCCCTACGACGCCTACCGGCTAAACCTGGTGAAGCGCATCGAGGTTGCCGGGATGGTGCAAGACGATGACCCGCACCAAGCCTTTGTGCGCCTCGACAGCATCGCCAGCGCGAAAAAGACCGTCACGGCGAAGGCGACGATGTACCAGCGCATGGCTGACGGCACGGTCAAGCAAAAAATGCTGACGCTGAAACAGGGTGACGCGCTGCGCGATAAGTCGAACGGACGCCCCGAGTACGAGGGCTTTGTCGTCGAAGAGATTAATCTCTTTGGTGCGTTCATTCGCTTCGCCAACGGGCGCGAAGTGCAGCTTCACGCGAGCATTGGCGCTGACAAGGCGGCGATTTTCGCGGCGCAGATCGCCTACACCATTGAAGAACACTTCCGCAAACAAGCGCGCCTGCGCCCACACGGGCTGAAGGTGCTTACGCTCTTCTTTATTGACCGCGTGGCGAACTATGCCGCCGCCGACGGGCTGATTCGGCAACTCTTTATCAAAGCCTTCGAGCGCCTGAAAACCCAATACGACGAATGGGCGCACGTTGACGTAGCGACGGTGCATAATGGCTACTTCGCGCAGCGGCGCAAGGCGGGCCTCAACGAATTTGTGGACTCCGTCTCGGGCAAATCTCGCGAAGACGAGGCGGTCTACGACCTGATTATGAAAGCGAAAGAGCGGCTGCTCGCGTTTACGGAGCCGCTCTGCTTCATCTTCTCGCACTCAGCGCTGCGCGAAGGCTGGGACAACCCCAACATCTTCCAGATCTGCACGCTGCACCAAAGCGTCTCCGAGGTGAAGAAGCGCCAAGAGATTGGGCGCGGCGTGCGTTTGGCGGTTAATCAACTGGGTGAGCGCAGCAACGAGCCACGGCACAACACCCTGACGGTGATCGCGAACGAAAGCTACGAGCGCTACGTCGCCGCGCTGCAAGCCGAGACGAGTGACGAGTACGGCGAAGGCGCAACGGCGCCCGCGCCCGCGAACGCCAAGCAGCCGCGCAAGCTGGTGACGCTGCAAAAAGCCCGTCTCGCCACCGCTGAGTTTCAGGCGCTCTGGGATAAGATTAAGCACAAGACGCGCTACAAGGTCAAGCTGGACATTGAGGCGCTGATCGCCAAGGTCGTGCCTGAGCTTGACAAGCTTGAAGTTCACGCGCCGCGTGTCACGGTCGCCAAAGGGCAGCTTGTCGTCGCCGACGGCCAACAGACATACAACACCATCCAACTCACCGCCCCGCAGACCGCGCAAGACCTCGCCAGCAGCTTCGTCAAGCCCGATCTGATTGGCACAATGGCCCTGCTGATGGCGCAAACCACGCCGCCGCTGCACCTGAAGCGCGAGACGTTGGCGCGCATCGTGCTGGGCAGCAGCAACCGCAAGGCGGCGGCGAACAATCCCTACGAGTTTGCGCTTCAGGCGGTGCAACAGATCAAAGCAGCAATGCACGACCTGCTGGTCAACGGCATCAAATACGAAAAAGCGGGCGCAGTCTACGAGCTAACGCTGCTTGACGCCGAGCTAGAGCTGCTGGAGTCGTCGCTGGTGCCCGCGACCAACGCGATCTACGACTTCATCGCCGTAGACTCGCAGGTTGAGCGGCAGTTTGTCGCAGAGCTGGAGCAGCACGCCGCCGTGAAGCTTTATGTGAAGCTGCCCAACTGGTTCACGGTGCCCACACCCGTGGGCAATTACAACCCCGACTGGGCCATCGTGATGGAAGATCGCGACGGCCACGGCGACACGGGCGGGCGACCAATGCTCTATCTCATCCGCGAGACGAAGAGCACCACGCTGCTCCACACCCTGCGGCCCGACGAACGGCGCAAGCTCATCTGTGGCGAAGCCCACTTCAGCGGCGCGCTTGGCGTGAGCTACAAAGTGGTCACCTCGGTGAACGAACTGCCGTGAGCAGATAGCCGATAGCCGATAGCCGATAGCCGATAGCCGGGGGCTACGAGCCGACGATTACAAGACGAGTAACAAGTGACGCCCGACGACTCGTAAGGCAAAGAACCTCTGGTCGTCGGGCGTCGCTTGTCACTGCTGATTGTTCGTCGGTCGTCTACCGAGCTACCGCGCCGCCCGCAGAATCGCCGCCAGTTCGTCATCGCTCAGGATAATCGGATTGCCCTGCATACTACTGGCGCGGCGCGCCTTAGCCACGACGGCGCTAATTCCATCCTCGGCCAAGCCATAGCGCCTAAGGGGCGGCACGCCAAGCTGGGCGCAGAGCGCAGCGACCCATACGGCGCCATCTTCAGCGATG
>CAIWXH010000599.1 GCA_903916565.1 uncultured Oscillochloris sp.
CGCCCGTGGCTTCAGCCACCGGGCGGGGGACACGTGGATACGTTACAGTGTGGGCACGCACCGGGCTTACTGATGCGTTCGGTCTGAAACCTGATCCCTGAAATCTGAAACCTGAAACCTGACCCCTGAAACCTGAAACCTGACCCCTGACCCCTGAAACCTGAAACCTGAAACCTGAAGGAGATACCGATGCGACTGATCTTTCTGGGTAGCCCCGCTTTCGCAATTCACCCGCTTGAGGCGCTGGTGGCGGCTGGACACGCGCTTGTCGCGGTGGTGACGCAGCCCGACCGGCCAGCCGGTCGCGGCGGGCGCTTGACCCCGCCCCCGGTCAAGCTGGCCGCCGAAGCGCTGGGCCTCCCGGTGTTCCAGCCGACAACCCTGCGCGACCCCGCCGTGGTGGCCCAGTTGGTCGCCTTGGCCCCCGAGGCGGGCGTGGTGGCGGCCTACGGCGAGATTCTTCGCAAGAACATTTTGGCGATCCCGCCGTTGGGCTACCTGAACATTCACCCCTCGCTGCTGCCGTTGCATCGCGGCCCAACGCCGGTGAGCGGGGCGATCCTCGCGGGTGAGCGCGAGACGGGGGTGAGCATTATGCGCCTCGATCCTGGCATGGACAGCGGCCCCATTCTGGCCCAGGCTGTCGTTGCGTTGGCACCAACGGCACGGGCTGGCCCGCTTACCGATGAACTATTTCGGCTGGGCGCACGAATGTTGGTTGAGGTGCTGCCGCGCTATGCTGCGGGCGAACTGACGCCGCACGCACAAGACCACAGTCAGGCCACGCTGACCCATCTGCTGAACAAAGCAGATGGACAGATCGATTGGGCGCTGCCGGCGCTGGTGATTGAGCGGCGCGTGCGCGCCTACGACCCGTGGCCGGGGGCCACGACGACGTGGCAGGGCCAGGGGCTGCGCGTGAGCGCGGCGACCGTCCACGCCGACTGGTCGGGCGAGGCGGCACCCGGCACGCTGGTGGGCCACACCGCCGCCGGGATGCCCCTGGTGGCGACTGGCTCGGGGGCGCTGGCGCTGCACGAGGTGCACCCGGCGGGGCGACGCCCGATGCCAGGCGCAGCCTGGCTCAGCGGCCTACAGCACGCCGTCGGGCGCCTGGGCGCGTGATCACGCCAACGCAACGGTAGGCTCGCGCCGGAGCGCCTAGCCCCCGGTGGCAACGGCATTTGCGCCAGCAACACGGGCTGGCGGTGCTGCGGCTGACGCAGTGCGTTAGCACGATCTTGCGTCAGGGGCGATTTGCTGGTATGATCGCGCCGCCAAGCATCGTGTGGGCAATCAGACTAAGGGGAAGTGCGCGGACGACCGGCGCGGCCCCGGCAGGCGCGTGACCGCGCAAGGAGCAACCGATGGCCTACTTCAAAGACGAAGCCGAATTGCTGCAGATCATCGGTACGCTCTACGACCGAATCAAGCTCGATGCACGCATCGCGCCCAGGATCTGCGAGGGGAAAATCGTCATTCAGTTTCGCTATGAGGAGCCAAAGGGCATCGCGACAATTGATGCGGCCAACCCGCCGACGCAGCCGGGGGCGTATTGCGATGTCGTCTGGGGCGAAACCAGCCTGAAGCCCAATGTCGAAATGTCGATGAAGGCCGACATCGCACACCAGTTCTGGCACGGCAAGATTAACTTGATGGTCGCGCTGACGCGCCGTCAGATCATCGCCAAAGGCCCGATTCCTAAGATCCTTAGGCTGCTGCCCGCCGTCGAGCCGGTCTATACGCTGTACCCGAAGCTGCTGCGCGAGATCGGTCGCGAGGATCTGGTGCTGAAATAGCCCTGCGATACGGGTTTCAGGTGCCGGGTTTCAGGTTTCAGGCCAAGCGCGTCAGCACGCCCTGCGTGTGCCGAAACGGCAGCGTAGCTGCGAACCTCGTCTTAGCTTCACAACAGCGCCGCCACTCGCCCTGCGGCGGCGTCGCAATTGGGGATATGCCGAACAATAGCGAGATGTACGATCAGGGCGGGCGCGACGCCGAGCACGACGAGCTAAACCCTTTCTACTATCAGCACTACTATTATTACCGGCGGGGGTACGATGACGTGCGGCGGCGTATGCGGGCGAACGAGCGCGCCCCGCTGCCGCCACGGCTAGCCATGGGGTTAGCCGTGGCCCTAGCGGTGGCCCTGGCCCTGGGGGCCGGTGCTACGTGGTGGCTCGTTGGCCGCGCCCGCCCGCCCGCCGAGCCGCAGGCGCTGGTTGCCGCACCACTGGACGCAGCGACGGTTGTCCCAAGGGTTACGCCAACTGCCGCCCCCACGCCGACCGTGCCACCCACGCCGGTGCTGGCGCAGGGCGGGCGGGCGCGGGTGGTCAATCTGAGCGGGTCGCCCTTGCGGGCGCGCGTGGCCCCAGGAATGGGCGCAGCCGTGACCGCACGCTTCCCCGAAGGTGCCGAAGTAACGCTGCGCGACGGGCCGGTGGTCGTTGAGGGCTACACCTGGTGGCGCGTCGAAGCCACCACAGGGGCAGGCTGGGTGGTCGAACGCTCGCCCGAGGGCATAGCCTTTCTGACGGTCATCCCTTAGCCTGGTCGGTCAGCAACGGCGCATAGACGCCCCAGCGCTCCTCGGGCAGCAGTGCGGCGATGCGAAGCATCAGCTCATTGGTGCGCTGATCCATCAGGGCGGGCGGGATCTTGCCGTTGGGGGTAGCGGGGATGCCGTAGGGTTCACCGATGGTGATCACGACCTGACGGCGCAGCAGCGTGCCCTTGGGGCCGTGTTCGCTGCCCGTGATCGCGACGGGCACAATCGGCACGCCTGCCAGCATCGCCATCCGCACCACACCGCCGCGCCCAGTCTGCAACACCCCGCTCTGGCTGCGCGTGCCTTCGGGGAAGATCAGCAGCACCGCGCCCGCACGTAACGCCGCGATCACCGTATCCATGGCGGCCACGTCGCGCTTGCCGCGCCGGATCGGGATGACCTGCATCTGGCGCAACCACCAGTCGGCGACCGGGTGCGCGAACAACTCGGCCTTGCCCATCCACGAGAGCCGGTAGCTGAACGGCAGCATGGTGGCGATCATAGGGATGTCGAGCCAGTTCACGTGGTTCATGGCGATGATCATGCCGCCTGCCTGGCGCGGCGGCAGCCGCTCGACGCCTTCGATGCGCCAGCGGAACCAGCCGATGAGGCGCATGAAGTGAAAGCTGATGTAGAGCAGCCAGTACATGAAGACGCCGAGCATATCATTCTCCGAAGGCGGCGTGGGCCACAGCGGCCCGCCGCCCGTACCTACTGGTGAACGCCAAGGCCAAGGACGTAGACGAGGTGGCCGCCGACCCAGCCGCCGCCCAGCAGCAGCGCGGCACCGACGGCGTGCAGCCAGAGGTAGCCCCGGCGGGCGGTAGGGTCAGTGAGGAGGTCGGGCTGACGTCGGCACCGCAGCAGCGCCTGGCCGTAGACGACCAGCGCCGCAAGGTTGGCGAAGGCGTGGGCGTTGACGAGGCCGACCGCGCTGGCGTAGGGTGCCTCGGGGCCAACAAGCTGGGGCAGCGCGTCGAGCGTGCCGGTGAGCAGAGCCACAGCGCCGGTCAGCCAACCGACGATCAGGCAGTGATAGGCGCTTGTCGCCCAGCCCGCGCTACCGCTACGCAGCGCGAGCAGCACAAACAGACCGCTTGCGAGCAGCAGCGCGAGTGGGAAGTGGACACTGAGCGGATGGAGGGCGTACATGGCGCGGCGATTATAGCACATCTAAGCGGGGCTGCGCTCCTCAGCACCATACCGCCAACATGGCGGTTGCAACGTCGCCCGCCGGGAGGCTGAAGCCCCCGCCTCTTGGGTGCGAAGCCTGCTCAAGCAGGCTCGGCAGCCCGCTTCAGCGGGCTTCGCAGATCGTAGCCCGTGGCTTCAGCCACCGGGCGTGGGGCCGCAGCACGACGTTGCAGCCGCCATGCACACCGCCAAAGACCTGTCAGGTGCTTGCACCTGACAGGTCTAGAGGGTTGCGCCCGACACCATTGGCCCGCTGGCCGTACGCTACGCAGCAGCGGAGTGTTTACTCGCTGCTTGCGTCAATCACCGCCTGGGCGATCTGCTCGCCCCGGCCCTGGGGCAGATAGACATAGCGCCCGCCGAGCCAAGCCGCCAGTTGCTGGGCCTCGCCGCGACTGACATAGCTGCGCTGCGTATCGATCACCACGGCCCCAATCCCCGCTGTTCGCAGCCGAGCGCTGAGGGTTTGCACCTCTTGGCGGGCTATATCGAGGCGCGTCTGCTTATCGTGAGACGGGTCGGGGCGCAGCGGCACATTGGGGCGTCCATCGGTGATCAGCACCAGGGTCGTGCGGTGAATGCCCCGCGAGCGCGCCTGCTCGGCGACATTGTAGGCCGCCAAGAGCGCCGCGCCAAGGGGCGTGCCGCCGCCGGTGGGCAGCACATCGAGCGCCCGCTTCGCCAGTTCGACGCTCTGCGAGGGCGGCAGCAGCAGTTCGGCCTGTTCGCCCCGAAAGGCGAGCAGCGCCACTTGGTCGCGGTGGACATACGCCTGCTGGAGCAGCGCGTTCACCGCGCCTTTGGCCTGGCGCATGCGGTGGAGCGCCATCGAGCCGCTGGCATCAACGACGAAGCAGAACAAGGTGCCCGCTTTGCTGCGGTACTTCTTGATGTGCAGATCGTCGGCCTTGAGCCTGACGTGATGCCCGTGGGCCTGCATGTGCGGGTGCGTGTGTCGGCGCTCCTCAGCCTCCGCACGGCGGGCGCGCTGCCAGGGCGCGGCGGCCCGCAGCGTGGCGACCACATCAAGGCGGCCCTGCGAGGGTAAGCCGGGGATCGAGCGAATGTGGCGACCACGCAGGCCCGAAGTGGCCCCGCGTGAGCCGCTGCGCCCGCTGCGCCGCACGGTAAACGGCGTCTCAAGCACATCAGGCGGAATGTCCGTATCAAGCGCCGAGAGGATCAGATCCTCGACGGTCAACTCCTCGGGCGGGGGCGGCGGCTTCTCCTGCTCGTCCTCCTCGTCCTGATCCTTATTCTCGGGCGGCGGGGGCTGGTCAGGCGGCGGCGGCTCCTCCTCGGGCGGCGGGGGCGGCGCAGGCTCCTCGGCCTGCGGCATCCGCGTGGCCCGTGGCAAAATCACAAAGCGCACCGCCCGCTCAAGATCCTCGTCGGCCACCGCTTCGCGACCGGCCAGCGCGGCGGAAGCCACGGCGGCGCGGGTGGCGAAGATGTCGGCCCGGTGACCTTCGACGCCCAGGGCCAGCGCCGCCTGAACGAGCTGGCGCGTCTGCTTCTCGTCAATCGTCACCTGGGGCAGCGCCTCACGGGCAGCCATGATCATCGCCCGCAGCAGCGCGTCCTCGTCGTCAAACGAAGCGCCGCCGAGATGCTCAAGCTCGCGGCTTTCGCCCTTACGCACCCGCCGTCGTGGCGCCAGCCGGTGCTTATCAGCCGCCAAGTTGCGGCGCACCACCTCGGCGCGGGCCGGGCTGGGGGCGTGGGCGACTGGCGCAGCGATCAGGCCCACGCGGTCGAGCAAGTGGCGCCGGGGCGGGCCTTCAGCCGGATCGTAGGTGGCGATCAGCGCAAAGCGCGACAACTCAACCACGCTCAGACCTTCACGTTCGACGCGCACGACGCCGCTGTCGAGGGAGGCCAGGAGGTGATTGACCGTGCTATCGTCAAGCAGATTCACCCCGTCGGCGTAGAGCAGACCACCGTCGGCGCGGGCCAGCAGACCGCTGCGATGGACACGCTCACCACGCGCCAGGGTTGCCTCAAGGTCGAGGCCGCCGAGCAGACGATCCTCGGTCACGCCCACCGGCAACTCGACAAAGATCGGCGCATCGAGCAAACGGGCGAACGAGCGAACCATTGTACTCTTGCCGGTGCCGACACCGGCGGCCACGACCACACCGCCGAGGCTTGGGTCTACAGCCAGCAGCAGCAGCGCTTGGCGTGCTGCATCAAGGCCGACCAGAGCTGAGAAGGAGAGCGTTGCAGACATAATATACCCGGAGGGGCGCAGCCATGCTGCGCCCCCACCTGTCTCCCTGAGCGTAGGCTACGCCAACACTTCTTCGACGGCTCGCTCGATCCGCACCGCATCGTCCTGGGTCTCAAGCGGGTCTTTGCGAAGGCGGTGGCGCAGCGCCAGGATCGTAATCCGGCGCACATCCTCGACGCGCACCTCATCGTGACCATCAATCGCCGCCAGCGAAGTCGCGGCCCGACTGAGCGTCAGCTCACCACGGTGGCCGTCAATCTCAAGCTTCACGCACAGCTCGGCGATCTTATACAGCACCGGGTCGGGCAGCGTCACTTCGGGCAGGCGCTTCTGGGCCGCCTTAATCTGCCGCTGAAGCTTCGTGGTCGCCTTCTCCCAGAGGGCGGTGAAGGCGTGCGGGTCGCTGTCATAGGCCCGGCGGCGCTTCACAATCTCGACCCGCTCATCAACGCTCGTGATCGTCATAATCCGTGCGTGCAGGCCAAAGCGGTCGAGCAACTGAGGCCGCAGGTCGCCTTCTTCGGGGTTGCCCGAGCCGACCAGCACGAAGCGGGCCGGGTGGCGAATCGAGATGCCCTCGCGCTCGACCACGTTGACGCCGCTGGCGGCCACGTCGAGCAGCACGTCAACGAGGTGATCCTCAAGCAGGTTCACCTCGTCAATGTAGAGAAAGCCCCGGTTGGCGCGGGCCAGCAGCCCCGGCGCAAAGGCTTGCACGCCCTGGGTCAGCGCCCGCTCGATGTCGAGCGTACCGCAGACGCGGTCTTCGGTGGCGCCGAGGGGCAGGTCAACCACCGGCACGGGAATAGTCACGGCGAGGGACTTCTGGGTAGGCACCTTGCCACCCTCGGCGCTCTTCGCCAGTACAGCCCGCACGTGAACGCAGAGACCGGCAGCGTCAGGCAAACACGAGTAGGAGCAGCCCTGCACGGCCTTGATCGGCGGCAGCATCGCCGCGAGCGCCCGCACGGCAGTTGATTTAGCGGTACCACGATGGCCCATCACCATCACGCCGCCAATCGTCGGGTTGACGATACAGAGCATCAGGGCCAGCTTCAACTCGGCCTGGCCGACAATTGCAGCAAACGGGAAAGGCGGCACAATATCCGTCGAAGGCGCAGGGGCGGACGAGGCGGTGGTGGAACCATTCGTGGCGGGCTGCGGCGTGGCAGTCTCTGTTGCCATAGCACGACTCTCTAGCACAACATAAAGAGGGAGGTTTCGCAGGGGAGGGGCGAAACCCTGGCCCGCAGACCCTCCCCCTACAGCACGTCGCGCAAGCGCGGCGGGCCTATGTCAGACCTAAACTTAGACCAAGTTTGTGGATGCTTTACCGTTCAGACGGAAACCTGAAACCCAGCACCTGAACTCTCGTCTTAGCGAATGGTGCGCTCGGGCGACGACCCGGCGGTGGGCTTGCGATCTCCGCCGCGCAGCGTGCGGGCAAACGCGGTGGTATTCGTCCAAAGGAACGTCAGTGCCAGTCCGAGCACGGCGATAATCAGGCAGGACCAGCAGAGCAGTGCCGGGGCAAAGGGGCCGATCATCTGCGTCGCTTGACCAAGACCAGTTGGCATAATCCTACTCCTGTCCTTGTTCACGGGCCGTCGTGACGAAGGAGGACACTCTCACTTCACGCCTATGCTGCGGGTTCATCCTGAGATGCTGCGGCAATTCTACCACAAGATCCAAAGTACGCTTGCGCGTGTGCGTACACGCTTGATCAGTCCCAAGCGCTTACCGATAGAGCGGCGACGCTGGACGCCGCAGGTCCACATAGCGGTATGCCTCGCCTGACTTCTGGAGGGCGGCCAGAATAGCCAGCTTGCTCTCCAGTTCACGCTCATCGCCGAAACAGACCGTCGTATTGCCGTCTACGGTCAGCACCATGCCCTTCTTGGGATCTTGGTTCGCCTCGGTCACATACAAGCCCAGATCTTTCAGCAGCCGTGCGACCACCAACCTCGTCGCCGCGTCCATCTCAGGCCGCTCACTGACGGCGCGCTGCATCAGATCCAGCGCAAGGGTCGGCAACGGGTGTACCTGCCGCCCGCCCATCAGTTCCTCGGAAGAGGCTCCGGCGGGCACCAAGTCGGGTTCCGTTGCGCCGAACACGCTCAGGAACGCCTTGTACTCAAGCGGATGCACATCGGCCATCGCGACGGCGGGCAGGGTGCGGGTCATGATCTGGCGTGCCAGCCCATCGAAGATCGCATCGAAACGTGGCTCGGTAAGCGCCAACTTACAGGCATCAGCCAGCTCACGCACCGTCCGGTCAAGCGGAATGCTCGCCAAGATTGGCAGGTTGATCCGCTCGGCAAAGCGGGCCGCCACGCCCGAGCCGTCGTCACGGTTGACGATGAGGCCAACCACCCGCGTGCGCCCGCCCATACTGGCAAAATATTTCGCGGCGCTCGCAATATTGTTGGCCGCGTAGAGACTCTGGCGGTCGTTGCCACAGAGGATAATCACCTCCTCGGCGAGCGAGCGCGAGAGCGGCGTGGCGAAACCGCCGCAGACCACATCACCCAAGAAATCCATCACCACATAGTCAAGCTGCCACTGGCTCAGGCCAAACTTCTCAAGGGTGTCAAAGCCAAACGTGATCCCGCGCCCACCACAGCCCCGGCCCACCTCGGGGCCACCGATCTCGCAGCCATAGACCGTGGCCGCACCCAGCACCTGGGTCTTGAAGATTACATCGTGGGCCTGCAACAGCTCCTCGTGGCCGGCCTCCTTATACTGACGCCAGACATCGCCAAGGGTCGGCAGGCTCACGCCGCCGAAGAGGGCGTTACAGCTATCGTGTTTCGGGTCGCAGCCAAGCTGAAGCACCCGGTTGCCCAAGAGCGCCAGCTTACTGACCAGATTGGTCGTGAAGAACGACTTGCCCATGCCGCCCTTGCCGTACACCGCCAGCATACGAGCGTTGGCCGTCCCACCTTTGGGGTTCGCGAGCATAGTCTTCGCTTTCATAGAGGCGCAGTGCCACAACGCACGCAAAGGCTAGAGCCTCTAATTCGGCCACGCCGCGCCGTCGGTGGGCCACTCGACGACCAGCTTGAGGCAACTCGGATCCTCGAAGGCTAAGCGGTAGGCGGCCTGGATGCGGTCGAGCGGCACCCGATGGGTGAGCAAGCCCTCCACGTCCAGCTCGCCCGAGGCGATCAGATCGCGCACATGGGGCAGATCGCCATCGGGGCCAAACTGCCACTCACGGGCAACCAGCACCTGAGCCTCGCGCATAAAGACCGGGGCGTAGGGGATATTGATGTGGTCGTAGTAGCCAAGCAGCAGCACGCGCCCGTGGTTGGCGAGCAGCGGCAAGGCACCGGCCAGCGCCGGCATCGACCCCGTGGCCTCGACCAACACATTGATATTGGCCTCGCCGAGCGCCTCGTCGAGCGACTCGCTGGTCACATCGATCACCTGATCAGCCTGGGCAGCGCTGAGCCGCACGCCGACGCGGTCGGCCACAGCGACGTGCTGGGCACCCTGAAGCTTAGCCAGACGGGCGGCGAGTTGGCCGACAATACCCTGGCCAAGCACCAGCACCCGGTCGGTGCGCCGAATCTGGGCCACATTGATCCCGTGGAGCGCCGTGGCGGCCAGGGCCAGAATCACCCCGGTTGACGGCTCGATGGTGCCCAGCGGCACCACACGCTCGGCCTCAGCGCTGATATACTCGCTCTGCCCACCCCAGGCCGGATTGACCCCACGGAAGCAGCGCGCGCCGCCGATATAGACCCACTGGCCCAGCAACTCTTTCGGCGCCTTGGCACCCACCTGGACGACCTGGCCCACCGTCTCGTAGCCGGGCACCACTGGGAAGAGCAGCGCCGGATGCGGCATGCGCCCATCAAGCAACATACGCTCGGTGCCCGCGCTGATCGAGGTGTAGGCGGTGCGGATCAGCACATCGCCCGCCCGTGGTTCAAGCACCTGCACGGTACGCAATTCGACGGTGTTGCGGCGAGGGATCACAACTGCGCGCGATTTGATCGGCATAGGGCCATCGCTTTCTAGAGCGAGTTCTCTACTGCGAGCGGCACCGAGCGCCGAATCACAGTGGCGTACAGGGAAAATCTATGTCTAAACCTGCTGCCGCGAGGGCTGCTGTTTCATCGCCTGCCGCTGTCGCGCCGAGCGAATGCCACGCGCCAAAAACTGTCCCGCGTTGAACAGGTAGGTCACATAGGCAAAGACCATCACCCACATCACCGTGCGCTCATCGGCGCCCATCCCCTTGGCGACAAAGTACAGATTGTGGGTAATGATCGCAATCAGGTTCCCCAAATCCTCCCAGAAAAACTCCTTCGCCATAAAGTAATGGTCGTACATATCGTACTCCCAGAACATGCCCGTGATCGTCAAGGCCCAAATCAACGCGATTTTCACCCAGACCGAGATGGTCGCGGTCCAATACCACTCGCCCGAGATCAGATAATGGATCACCAAGCCGAAGCTGATCATGAAGGCGACAAATTGGATCGGTGCCAGAATAATCTGCACCTTTGTCCAGCGAGAATTCTGACGCCTGCGGAGTTGGTCTGGTGTGTACATCATAAGGTGCGCTATTTCGTCCTAAGACAAGGTTTCAGGGGTCAGGGGTCAGGTTTCAGACCGAACGCATCAGCAAACCCTGCGTGTACCAGCACTGGAACGTCGCTACAACCCTCGTCTGAGCAACAGCAAAGGCGTGCCGGACGGCTGCCCGAGCAACCCTACCCCACCGTATCCATCACCAGCACGGTGCTGATGTCCTCTCGCGTAAGACCCTTAAACGCCTGAACGCTGATCCCGCGCAAGAGGATGACTGCGGTCACCATCAACAGCGCCTCAAAGCCAAAGATCAGGCCATAGCCAAGCGTCTCGTTCAGCAGACCACTCTCGACCAGCGCCGAGAGCAGCGCCCCGCTCAGCACGTTTGCCAAGCCATTGCCGAGACCCTGCGCCATCCCCCAGATGCCCATATAGAGGCCCGCCTGGCCCTCGATGGTCATCTCCATCATCATCGAGAGGCTCCCAACATTGAAGAAGCCAATCGCCAGCCCCATCAGCAGCAGGCCAGGGTTGATCAGCGCCACCTGATGGCTCAGGCTCGCGGCGGCAATCAGCGTCAACCCGGCGGCGATGCCGACGCCGCCGATGGAGGCAATCGTCTTCTTCGTGATCGGGAAGACATTCGAGGCGAAGCCGATCCCAAACATGCCGACAAGCGCACCGACGCCCCAGACCTGCTGAAAGCGCGCCGTATCAGCCTGGCTCAGGCCAAAGACTTGTGCGCCAAAGGGTTCAAGGATGGCATCCTGAAGGAAGATGCCCATAATACCCAGCAGCACATAGAAGAAGAAGCCGCGTGCTTGCGGGTTCGTCCGCATCAGCCGACTGGCAACGCGCAGCGTGCCAAGGGGCGAGTCGGTCTCCGCAGGCTGCGCGGCCAACAACTTGGCGTGCGCCGCTTTGCTGATCCGTGGCTCAAGCCCAATCAGGCCAATCAGCATCGTGCCAAGCACAATCGCGGGCGTCAGATTATAGAGATACTGCATCGCCTCGGGCGAATACTGCGGCATAATCACCCGCGACACACCCGCCGAGGCAATTCCGCTAATAATCACGGCGGCCCAGACCACGGCCACCACGCCGCCCCGCTGCTTCTCGGGCACAATCTCGGCGATCAGCGCGTTGGAGGAGCTCCCGTTCATCGCCATTGCGCCGCCGAAGATCACGATCAGCACAACGGCTCCGAGGGTGGCAAGCGGGCTGTGCTGGCCAAGCCCAAGCGCAATCGTGGGCAAAAAGAGCAGCGGCACCGAGGCGAGTAGGCCGCTGAACAGGATATATGGACTGCGCCGATAGCCAAACAGCGGGTAACGGTCGGAGATACGCCCCCAGTAGGGGTAGAGGAACGAGATGAAGTGGTGCAGACCAATCAGCGAGGTCACAATCACCGCGATGGCGCCGAGGTCGGCGATGGCAACGCGGTTGAAATTAAAGGTCAGGAGGGCGAACATCCAACCAGCCCCTATCCGCAGGATCGCTAGGCGGATAGTCGTCATCAGGAGACGCAAGAACCCCATGCGGGCATCCCTTTCAGGCAGGCAGAGCAGGGAGAGTGTAGTACAGACTACAGACTACAACTACACGAGCGACGAACATTTGGGCAGCACCGCGCCACGCTCATGCGACTGCCTGTAAAGGGAGTTGGCCGTGCTCACCGTCGCGTGGGTGAAGGGATGCAAGAATAACGCAAATCTCCGATGGCAGGAAGTATAGCATAGGGTAAAAAAAGTCGCAATATGGACAAACGCCGTGCAAGCCCCCGACAGCACACACTCTTTCACTATATGCAACACTTTTTTCTAGAGAAGACCACGTATCGTTGCCAGATGGCATGCTGAGGCACGCCGAATGCCTTTACGTCTCCATTGTTCGGGATGATATGGACATAACTCCCCAACAAACAAGTGGTGCGATCTGCTGCGCTCGATCACTATTACGTTTCAGACCTAATTAACTGACTAAGGACAGGCGGTACAGAGAAGGTTGAGCGAACAACCATTGCTTGTCATTTACGCAAAAACCAGCCGTGCTGTGGTATAATAAACAATATTTTAAGGGAGTACGGCCATGTATGTGCGCTGGGTGGTGCGGCGTCACAAGAATGCGTCCATCGCCGATACCAGCTTCTTTGACGCCTACCTTGTCGCGAGCTATCGCGACGAGCGGGGCGTCCCACGGCAGCGCACCGTCTGCTACCTCGGCAACATTCGCCAAATCGGCGACGAATTTCCGACCATTGAACGCGAGATTTTCTTGCTTCGCGCTGAACGCATTCTCGACACCATCGACGAAATCAGCCCGGTTGACCGCGACGAGGCCATCGAGGCGTTGCGGCAGAAAGTGCCCCCGCTAAAGCGCGACGAGGTGCTCACCGCCTTTGTCGAAAACCTGCGCTGGTATCGTCGGTGGTGGGAGCAAAATGGCGGTGGCCCGACCGACGACGAGCTGATCACGATTGTGCAGTTAGCGCGCGGACGGGTCGGGCCAGTGTAGCGCACTATGTGGCCCCGGCGTGGTACCACATGTGGCCCAAATGGTTTAGAAATCCTTACTTTTGGTTTGCCCTCTGCTGCCGACATATTGCCCCATGTCTGGTATCATCCTGCCTATGATGGAACACGGCACCATCCTTCTGGTTGACGATAACCCCCAGATTCTGAACATCCTTGCCGATTTGCTGCGGCCACTCGGCCATAGGGTTGTGTGCGCCGCAGGCGGGATGATCGCCCTCGACCTCGCCCTCGACGAGCCACCCGATCTGATCTTGCTTGATGTCATGATGCCTGGGATGGACGGCTTCACGGTCTGCCGGAGCATCCGTGCCCACCCGCTGCTCGCCCAAATCCCAGTCATCCTGGTTACGGCTCTCGACGACCGCGAGTCCCGCGTACGCGGCTTCGAAGCTGGCGCCGACGAGTTTGTCACCAAGCCTTTTGATTATGTCGAGCTGCGCGCCAGGGTTTCGACCATCTTGCGCCTAAACCGCTATCGTAAGCTGCTTGCCCAGGAACACCGCGTCGCCGCCGAACGCGCCCGTTTCGTCTGGGCCGTCGATCACAGCGACGATGGAATTCTCATCTTGGGGCCAGACGACGACCCCCACTACGCCAACCCACGCGCCCGCCAGATCCTCGCCCTCGCCCCTGAGGCCCCCCTGAACGAGACGTTCCTCACCATCGCCCGCCGCGTGTATGTCCTCACCCCCCCCGAGGTTTGGGCCGACTGGCCCATCGACGATGAGGTGCCGCGCTTTCTGGTCTGCCCCGAAAGTCGTAGCGCCACCGAGCGCTGGCTACGGGTTGATCTGCTGCCCCCCACCCGCGGCGACAACGCCCGTATCTTGCGTCTGCGCGATGTCACCGGCCAGATCACGTCTCAGCGCGAGATGTGGACGTTCCACGCGATGCTCGGCCATAAGCTTCGCACGCCGCTGGTTGGCATTCTTGGCGGCCTCAACATTCTGAGCGGCGGCGCCATGACGATGGATCGCGACAACATCAGCCGCATCGCCGATGTGGCTCTGGCCGGTGCCCGCCGCCTGCGCGCCGAGATCGAGGATATTCTGCACTACCTCGGCCCGCCCGCCAATATCTATGGCCTCGATGCCCCCACGGTCGCCGATGTTGCCACCGTCGCCGAGCAGATCGCCACCGACTTTGGGGTTGCGTGCCTGAGCCTCGCTGTTGCGCCGGAACTAGCGCCCCTGAGCCTGGGCCTGACCCGCCACAGCCTTGAGGTGGTCATCCGCGAGGTGATCGAAAACAGCGTCAAATTTCACCCCAAGCACGCCCCGCTGATCGACATGACGATCCGCCGCACCGACGCGCAAACGCTCGCGATTAGCATCAGCGACGATGGCCCCGGTCTGCCCCCCGAACATCTGCCCCATGTCTGGCGCCCGTACTACCAGGCCGAGCGGAACTTCACCGGCCAAGTCGAGGGCATGGGCTTGGGCCTCGCCTTGGTCGCCCGCATTATCCACGCCGTCGGCGGCAACGTCGAGATCGCAAACCGCCCCGATACGCACGGTGCCCTCGTCACGCTGACCGTGCCACTCACGGTTTGACGCCTCCCCAGGCTTCTGCTACTCTTGCCAGCAGCAGCGCCGGGTAAGCGTGGGTGGCGCCGCGCCCTCCACCAGGAGCAGACAACTGTGCGTATCGCCATTACCGGGGCCACAGGGCAGCTTGGCGGCGCCCTCTGCGCGGCCCTGGCCCCTGGTCACGAAGTCATCCCCCTTGGCCACGACCAACTGGAGCTTGGCAGCGCCGCGACGGTTGACCAGATTGTCGCCACGGGGGCCGATCTGGTCATTCACCCCGCCGCCTTCACCAATGTTGATGGCTGCGCCCGCGACCCGCTCTACGCCTATACGATCAATGGCCTCGGCACCCGCTTCGTCGCGCTGGCCTGCCGCCGCCTGAAGGCACCCCTCGTCTATATCAGCACCAACGAGGTCTTTGCCGGTGACGCCACCCGCCCGTACTTTGAGTATGACCAGACTGGCCCAATCAACGCCTACGGGCGCTCAAAGCTGGCGGGCGAACTGGCGATCCGCGAGGTGCTTGACCGCTTCTCCATTGTGCGCGTGGCCTGGCTCTTCGGCGGTGCCCGCAACTTCGTCCGCACCGTCCTGCGCCTCGCCGCCAGCGCCCCCGCCGAGGGCCTCCGCATGGTCGCCGACGAGGTGGGCAGCCCAACCTATGCCGCCGATGTCGCCGACGCCGTGGTCAGGCTCGTCGCGCTGGGCGATTGCTTTGGCTCCTATCACTTCGTGAATGACGGGGCCACCTCGCGCTACGCCTTCGCCCGTGCGATCCTCGACCAAGCTGGCTATGGTGAACTCCCGATCACCCCACTTGCGCTAGGTGAGTATCAGCGCGACAGCACACCGCCCACTTACACGCCCCTGGCGAACGTGGCGGGCGCGGCGCTTGGGCTTACATTGCGGCCCTGGGAGGAAGCGCTCGGGGCCTATTTGGCAACCCTGGCACCCTGAAGCAAGGTTTCAGGTGTCGGGTTTCAGGTTTCAGTCCGAGCGCATCAGCAAGCTCTGTGCGTGCCCAAACGGTAACGTATCCACGAACGTTTTCTAAACGGTAAAGCAGCCGCGAACCTTGCCTAATTCTATGCGCGCCACACCGACAATTGATGTCATCATCCCCAACTATAACGGTGCCGCCCTGCTGCCCACCTGCCTCGCGGCCTTACGCACGCAGACCCGCCGCGACTTTGTGGTGACGGTGGTAGACGACGGCAGCACCGACGCATCGCTGGCGCTGCTGGCGAACGAGTACCCCGAGGTGCGGGTCGTGCTGATGCCGCGCAACCGGGGGTTAGCTGCCGCCGTGAATACCGCCATTGCCGCCACGCGGGCACCATACGTCGTGCTGCTCAATAATGACACCGAAGCTGACAGCGCATGGCTTGCCGCGTTGGTCGGAGCGCTTGAATGCTATCCGTTATACGCCTTCGCCGCCAGCAAACTGCGGCTCTTCAACCGTCGCGACCACCTCCATTCGGCGGGCGATTTTTATCGCCCGAGCGGCGAGCCGGGCAGCCGGGGGGTGTGGGAGTATGACGCGGGCCAGTACGACGCCGTGAGTGAGGTCTTCGGCCCATGCGCGGGCGCGGCGGCCTACCGGCGGGCCGCCCTTGAGCAACTGGCTGAAGATGGGCGGGTCTTCGACGAGGATCTAGTGATGTACTGCGAGGATGTCGATCTGAACCTGCGGGCGCGCCGGCGCGGTCTACGCACCATCTTTGTGCCGACAGCGGTGGTCTACCATCTGCTCAGCGCGACGGGCGGCGGTACTCTGGCAAGCTACTACTGCGGGCGCAACTTCGCCCTGGTGTGGGTGAAGAATATGCCCGGCCCCCTGGCCCGTCGCCACTGGCTGCGCCTCCTAGCCTCGCAACTCGGCTTCGCCCTCCAGAGTCTGCGCCACCTGCGTGAGCCTGCCGCACGCGCGCGGCTGCGCGGCCAACTGGCGGCGCTGCGCGCCATGCCCCGCTTCATGCAAAAAAGGCGACGGGCCGTCAGCCCCGTCGTAGACGCAGTCGGCTTTGAGACGGCCTTTAGCCTCGGCATTGCCCCGAAAAAGGTATGAGCGTGCCTAATGACCGGCCCTACCTCTCAATTGTCATTCCGGCCTATAATGAGGCCCGCCGCCTACCGCAGACGCTCGCCAGCATTCGCACCTACCTCGCCGCCCAATCCTTCGCCGCCGAGGTGTTGGTGGTTGATGATGGCAGCAGCGATGCGACGGCCACCCTCGCCGAGGCATGCCCTGACGTGCGCGTGCTACGGCGCGAGCATCGTGGCAAAGGCTTTGCGGTACGCGCCGGTGCCCTGGCCGCCCACGGCGACTATGTGCTGCTCTGCGACGCCGACCTCGCCGTGCCCATCGAGGAATGGCCCAAGCTCGCCGCGCCCCTGTGCGCTGGCACCAGTCTGGTGATCGGCTCACGCGAGGGTACCGGTGCGACCCGCGAGGGCGAGCCGTGGTACCGTCATATTATGGGCCGCGTCTTCAACAGCATCATTCACCTGGTGGCGCTGCGCGGCATTGAGGATACCCAGTGTGGCTTTAAGGCGATGCCCCGCCATGTGGCCGAAGATCTCTTTCGCCACGCCCGCATCTACGGCGACGACGCGCCCGTAGTCAAGGGTGCCGCCGTCACCGCCTACGATGTCGAACTGCTCTTTCTGGCGCGCAAGTTCGGCTACAGCATTGTCGAGGTGCCGGTACTCTGGCATTACGGCACCGAGACGAAGGTCAGCCCCGTGCGCGACTCGCTGCGGAATCTGCGCGATGTGCTGACGGTGCGCCTCAACGATCTGCTGGGCCGCTATGAGCAGACACGCAACCGGGCAGATCAGCCCCTTGACCGCCACCAGCGCTAAAGCTCAGGAAAAATCTCGCGCAAAGCCGCATTATTGAAGGAAGGCCCCATCATGACTGAAATCACCAAAGCGCAGCGCAACCACCTGCGTAAACTAGCCAACCCGCTCAAACCGACCGTGCTGCTGGGCAAGCAGGGGCTCACACCCGAAATCGTTGCCAAGGCCGAGCGCGAGCTTGACGCCCACGAGCTGATTAAAGTGCGCCTGCTTGAGTTCAAGGATCAGAAAGAGACACTGGCCCAGACCTTCGTCACCGAGACGGGTGCCGCGCTGGTCAGCCTGATTGGCAATGTGATCACCCTCTATCGCCAGCAGGCCGACCCCGAGCGGCGCCAGATCAGGCTGCCCATGGTCGAAGCGTAACTGCACGCCAAGCACGAAGGGGGTAACGCATGGGTGGAGTGCGCCGATGGGTGTGGGCTGGCGCGTACGCGGCGGTGGGCGTGTGGCTGGTGCGCTCGGCGGTGTTGCCAGCGGCGATCCGGGACGCTCGCCTGAGCGCGGTGCGCGGCGACGGGCCATACTACGCCCATCTGCGCTGGCGTTACGGGCTAGGCGCACGCCCGGTCAGCATCATCTTTGATCTGGCGACCCACGACACGGCGGGCAGCGTCACCACTGACGGCGAGGAGGACGAAGCCGCGATCCCACTGGGCAGCGCGCCCAATGGAACCTACCACCTCACCGTCAGCGCGACCTACCGCCTGTTGGGCGTTGCCCGCACCGTGGTCACCCGCACCCACGGCGCAGTCTAGCCCACATCGAGCTGCGCGATCTTCTGACGAACCTGGGCCGCAAGGCGCTGTAGCTCACGATTGACGACGTACTGCCACTCCTCGGCCTCTTTATCCTCAAGGGCGCCACCGCCATACTTCAGCTCCATCGCCAAATTCCAGCCCTTGCGCTCGGCGAAGCGCTCAAGATCACGCTGACGGCTCGGCGGCCAGCGGCGCCGCACAAAGGACTGGAAGGCGTGTTCCATACGACCAGTGCCGTCGGGGTTCAGTGAAGGTAGTGGGAAGAAGGGTTCCTGGTCTTTCGAATCGGGTTCGGCGGCTTTCGAGTAGTACAGGTCTTGGTGGGGGATCGAGTAGCGCCACTCGCCGTCGCCATTGTAGTTGGCGGGATTGTTGGCGATGGCTCCGGTAAGCATACGGTCGGTAATAGCCATAATCGAACCTCACAAAGCAGCGGCGCACGGCCAGAACCGTACGGCCCACAGCCGCAAAGAATAGCACGCTAGGGCGTCTCGTGCAACGTGTGGTTGCACCCGATGCCAGCAATATGCTACAGTTGTGCCGCGTCGCCCGTGTGGGCGCGGAAGGAGCTGGTGCGATGACGCCCACCGACGATCACAGCCGAGTCACCCCCGCGATCCAAGACTACCTGAAGGCGATCTACACCCTCCAGCAGCAGCAGGGTGTCGTCACCACATCGCTGCTGGGCGAGCAGCGCGGCTCGAAGCCTGGCTCGGTCACCGGGATGATTAAGAAGCTCGCCGAGATGAGCTTGGTGCGCCATACGCCTTACCAGGGCGTGCAGCTCACCCCCGCCGGCGAGCGCATCGCCCTTGAGGTGATCCGCCACCACCGCCTGCTTGAACTCTATTTGGTCGAGGCGCTTGGCTATAGCTGGGACGAGGTGCACGAGGAGGCAGAGAAACTCGAACACCACATCAGCGAGAAGCTGGAGGCGCGCATCGCGGCCCGCCTGGGCCACCCGACAATTGACCCGCACGGCGATCCGATCCCTACCATCGAGGGGCGCATCCCGCAAAGCGCCGACCTGCGCCTAGCGGATCTCAAGCTGCACGAGCGGGCCAAGGTGACCCGGATGCGCGACCAGAGCGCGGAACGCCTACGCTATTTGGCCGACTTGGGCCTCGTGCCTGGGGCCATCATCGAGATCACCGCGAGCGCCCCCTTCGACGGCCCGCTCTCCCTGCGCGTCGGCGCAATGGTCTACGCCCTTGACCGACGTATGGCCCACACAATCGAGGTCGAGCGCCTGACGAGGGATGAGGGATGAGGGATGAGGGATGAGGGATGAGGGATGAGGGATGACGCATTCCCTTGTCCCCTTGTCCCCACGTCCCCTTGTCCTCACGTCCCCCCGTCCCCACCCCCCCCCCCACCCCCCCCCCCCCCCCCCCCCCCCCCCCCCCCCCCCCCCCCCCCCCCCCCCCCCCCCCCCCCCCCCCCCCCCCCCCCCC
>CAIWXH010000600.1 GCA_903916565.1 uncultured Oscillochloris sp.
ACCGGCGACACGATACAAAGGAAAGGCCAGACCACCCTGGTGCAGCACCTTCCTGAGTAGTTCGTCGCTGTGCACGTCGCCAGCGGCATCCCGCCATTCGTCAATCGCGCCGGGGGCTATCGAACGATAGCCCCGTGCGCTGATGATTTCTTGGCTGATTGCCGACTGTTGGAGCTGATCGGCATGGGCCGGGGCCAGAGAGAGCGTAGTCATGGGAATGGCCCCTATTCGGCGTTGCGGTATGCCTCTAGCGAGTCAGTGATCAACTGCATGAAGAGGTCTTGGACTGCGGTGAGGGGTGCGTCTTCGTCTTCGCCCATGGTGGCGTACACGAGGGCGCGCAGCGTGGTTTCGGGGATGTGGGCTACCCACGCAGGAATCGCGGAGGGCAGGGCGTCAGTAAGCCCCGTATCAAGGAGGCGCGTGCGCTCTGCGGCGAGGGCGGTGTCTTTGCACGCGACATGGACTTGCGTTTGTCCCATCCACATCGTTGGGCCGGTATCGAGCCAGTCAGCGCAGTGGGGGCATTGCTCGCGGGCGACAAGGGCAGCCGTGCCTTGCGCCAGTTCGTCAACCAGACGGACACGCTCATTCCACGTATAGCCCCCCTTGGTGCGCTGGTTGTCCTTGACAAAGGTATGCGTGCTGCATCCGGCGGGGCAGCAGGGTGAAAGCGCCAACCCCGTAGGCACCCAGCCCGGTAAGCGAGCCGACGGGCAGCCCCAAGCTCAGGGCGTCAAGAATGCGCCACATCACTGCCCATCCTTCAGCCAGTCCGGCATCTCAACCGGGGTGTACTGCGGCGTGGTGACGATCTGTAGCCGCCGAGTCAGCGCGGCGGCGTTGTCGCGGTCGTGCTGGGCGCGCATCAGCGCAAGCAGCGCCCGGTGCAGCTGCGCCCCCAGCTCGCTGCGGATGCTCCACTGCACATCTAGCCCTTGCTCGGCCAGCGAGGTTGCGGTGCTGGCAACCGCACGGGTGACGGCCTTGAGTTCCCGCTCCGTCAGGTCGATCTCTACGTGGAAGGTGTGGTAGCCCATACGTCGCTCCTTTAGCCAAAGATGAAGGTGAAGGCCGTGGCGATGCTGAGGAAGAGCAGCGCACCTAACAGCATCCGTGTGTCGGCACGGAGTGGCCGTGCGCGAAAGTTGCGGACGAACGTGAGCGCCTTTGCGATAAGCAGGATGACAAACGCCCCGAGCAGCATGCGCGGGGCTTGTTTTAGGATGAGGAAGGTGACGTGGGTCGGCATGACGAGCGGGGCGATGGTGAGGCCAAGGATGCCGAACGCCCCGAGCAGCTTGACACGTCGGCTGATGTGCCGCCGTGGGTTCGCTGCGTTCGGCGGGGGCTGTGGGGCTGGGCTGGTCAAGATCTTGCTCCTTTGCGCTATACTTGCCTGACAACTTCGTCACGTTCCTTGTTTTCCTTGGGCCGGTAGCTAAGCGAGTAGCTACCGGCCTTGTCACGCCCGTACGGAACTGACAGGTACTAGTATACATTTGTCGGCGTATTTATGCAATACTGCTTTTGTAAAGGAAAGGTTAAGGCCGTGCGTTCGATGGGCACAAAAAAAGCCCCCCGATAGTTCGGGGGGCTTGTCGCGCTAGGAACAGCAAAGAAGGGCTATCTCGGCTTCTTTGGGCGTCCAGGTATCGGCTTATGAGGGAAGACGGCGCGGCCTTCGATGTGCCCGCCTTGCATCATCGCAAGTTCACGGGCCAGCACTATGTCGCCTTCGTTCACCAGGACGGTTGGTTCTTGTCGGACGACGCGAACCCAACCGTCCTTTATCCATTTATAAATCGAATCCCGGCTAAATCCGTACTGCTTGGCCGCGTCAGTCACCCCAACGCCCCGGCCCTCGACTGGCGCACAGGCGGCGGCGATCTCGGCGGCGATCTCCTGGGCGCGCTCAAGGTCGCACGACTCGCTGCTACCGGGTAGCACCCCGGCGCGAATCAACTGGCGCACAATCTCGGTGTGTAGCCCAGTGGCGGCTGCGGCCTGTTCGACAGGTATGTTGACCATCGCTTGCACCAGCATCTCATGCCCCTCGTGTGACGTGATCACGAGTGTAGCACGGGAATGGCGGGCTGTCGAGATGGTCAAGGTGTGACTCCTAGCGACTCTGAATGACCGCAACAACGAGATCTATGGTCATCTGGCTGACATTCACGACGATCCGAGCCAAGCCGCCGATGTAGCTACCCATTTCGCCAGCGATCTGGTATACTAATGACCAATTCATTGTTGGCTCCTTAGCCCGTCAGAACTACAGGATCTGACGGGCTTATTCTTTTTGTCGAACAAAGCCCGGTCTAACAAGTGTTAGACCGGGCTTCGTAGTGGGGTGCCTGATGGGGCTCGAACCCACAACTTCCAGATCCACAATCAGGCGCTCTGCCATTGAGCTACAGGCACCACAACAGCGGGGTGGAGTATAACAGTTGGCCCAACGGCTGTCAAGTTTGAACGGCGGCGACCGTTACGCCCTGGGGACTACATCTGCCAGGGCCTCCGGCGGCCAGCCGAGCAACTGGCCCCGGCAGATCTGCGCCATCGGCAGCCGACTCACGTTGTAGCCCGCCAGCTCCAGCGGGCACTTCCCCCGGATGCGCCGCCTTTCAGGGGTAGGTTTTTTGAGCGCGCGGCACGCACCTGTCAAGACTTTTTGAACGAGCCTGGGCTCCTGGTAGGATGGAAGGGATACAATTCATCAATCCGATGCTTCAGCGCCACTTCATCCGGCGGTGGCGGCACGGGTTCGTAGTAGAGACTGGCTCGGCTGAGCCCCAAGAGGTCGGCCTGGGTGCGGAGCGGCAAAACCTCGGGCGTGCGCTCAACCAGGTCGCACCGCTCACGGTGGGTTAAGACGG
>CAIWXH010000601.1 GCA_903916565.1 uncultured Oscillochloris sp.
ACTGTACGGGCTTGAAATCAATGAACTGGCCCACGAGCTTGCCCAAGTGACCGTTTGGATCGGCTACATCCAGTGGCACCGCGACAATGGCTTTGCCGAACTGCGCGAGCCGATCCTCCAACCGCTCGACACCATCACGCGGATGGACGCGATCCTGGCCTTTGACGCGGCAGGCAAGCCCGTTGAGCCAGATTGGCCCGAGGCCGATGTGATTATCGGTAATCCGCCGTTTTTGGGCGCACAACGAATGTTGCGTCAACTCGGTGACGGGTATACCTCACAAGTTCGGCAACTATACAAAAATAGGGTCGCTGGTGGAGCAGACCTAGTTGCATATTGGTTCGAGCAAGCTCGATCTTTAATCGTCAAGGGCACACATAAGCGAGCAGGACTACTTGCCACGCAAGCAATCCGTTCTGGCGGAAGCCGCGAAGTATTGGATCGAATTACTGACACAACAAACATCTTTATGGCTTGGAGCGATAGACCGTGGGTTCTCGAAGGAGCTGCGGTACGTGTCTCTATGATTGGCTTTGACAATGGTACAGAGCGATTGCATGTGTTAGACGGTAAAATAGTAACGTCCATTAACTCTAACCTGACTACCAGTCTCGACTTAACTACAGCAAAACGGCTAAGGGAAAATCTCAACCTGAGTTATAAAGGTATTGATAAGACCGGGCCTTTTGAGATCAGCACTGAAGTGGCGATGGCTTTTTTGTCAAGCGAAAAGAATGAAGGTGATGCACAGAATATAGACGTGGTGCGCCCTTGGTTTAACGGAAATGACATTACACATCGCCCACGGGGCATGTGGATTATTGACTTTGGGCCTGCAATGTCGATGTCCAGCGCTAAGCAATACCACGAACCGTTTGCCTACGTGGAAAAACATGTTAAACCAACAAGAGCGAACACTCGGGAAACCAATAGCCGAGAAAACTGGTGGCAATTTGGTCGATCAAGACCAGCAATGCGGAATAAACTGAAAGGGCTTTCTAGGTATATAACAACTCCTCGCGTGGCAAAGTACAGATTGTTTGTTTTCTTAGAAAAAGAGATAATACCGGATAGTCGCCTGTTCGTCATTGTTCGGGGGGATAATTACTTTCTTGGCGTCTTGCATTCTCGCCCCCACGAAGTATGGTCATTAGCGACAGCATCAACTCACGGCGATGGCGGAACGCCAGTCTACAACAACACCACCTGCTTCGAGACGTTCCCCTTCCCGTGGGCACCCGGCCACGAGCCAACAGATAGCCCGCTGGTTGCGGCCATCGCCGCTGCCGCGAAGCGCCTTGTCGAGTTGCGCGATGCTTGGCTGAACGATGCTGGATTAAGCGAGGCCGAGCTAAAGAAGCGCACGCTGACGAACCTCTACAACGAGCGCCCGCCGTGGCTTGACCAGGCGCACAAGGCGCTTGACCGGGCCGTCTTTGCCGCCTATGGCTGGCCTGACGACTTGGGCGACGAGGACATCCTGACGCGGCTGCTGGCGTTGAATTTGGAGCGAGCAGTAGGGCAGGGGGCCGCAACAGTCGTAACGGATGAGAACGGCTAGGATCAATCCTTTCAAATAAGCCGATCTTGCACCGGCCTTTACCCCTCGTCATCACGGGGAGAGGGGCGATTCCGCAGCAGGACGCCTCCGAATCCCCTGCCCCCGCTCAGGGAGCGGGGGCAGGGGGGTGAGGGCTGGCGCGGTAAGCGGACTTTGCAACCACCATGGGAGGGATAGCCTCGGACAATCCCCCGCCACCTGTCGCGTGCTAGAATTGGGACAGACAGAAAGGGGACACCATGAACCTGACCGCAGTGTTTGAACAGGTGGAAGGCGGGTACGTGGCCTGGATCGAGGAACTGGATGGCGTTGCCACCCAAGGCGCAACCATTGAGCAGGCGCGTGAGAACCTGCTTGACGCCCTAGCTGAGACCCTTGAGGCGCGGCGTGAGCTGGCCCGACGAACGCAGCAGGGCAATGCCATCCTGAGCCGCGAGACGCTGCCGTTCGGGGGCTTCCATGCAGCGGCGTGATCGCATTCGCCATCTGGAACAGCACGGGTGCACCCTGCTGCGTGAGGGTGGGCGACATATAGCAATCCTATTGGGGTCGTGAAGCCATAGGACTACCCGCCCCCCCTCCCAACCTCCCCCCGTTGGGGTGAGGAGCCGACTCCCACCCCCAGCGGGGGAGGGTTGGGGCGGGGGAGCGCGGGAGGCGTGGCCTTTTCAGACAGCTTCTTAGGGAAAGAGCCGACGGCCAATGGTGTCGGGCGCAACCCGCTAGACCTGTCAGGTGCCGCACCTGACAGGTCTTTGGCGGCATGGTGCTGAGGAGCAACGAATGACTCCGGTCGGGATGCTTCGCTGCGCTCTGCATGACAGACTTCTGGGAGCGTTAAGCTCTTCCGCTTCCCTTAGTGCCATGGCGGTCTAGGTCAGGACTTAGCGGCTGGCGTGCAGAAGCGCGCAACTTCTGGTACAATCCGCCCCGTTGCCTGGGTGCGGAACCCACGCCGCTGGCCCTACTTGCACTGGCCCCTTGCGGCCCAAGGAATCTATGGCGAGCTCTGCATCGGGGGGCGCCCTCGCGCACGAGCGGGGCACCGACTCGTTGTTGAGCGTCCCCCTCGTCGCGCTTTTGCGCCCCTACTTTCTCTTGGCGCTACTTACGGTGATCGTCCTCACGGTGGCCTACGCGGTGCGCCCCACCGTCCGTATTGACCTCGGCGGCGACGATGACGTGGCGTTCTTGCGCGATTTCAATGGGCGCGAGATTGACGCCGCCAGCGCTGCCGAGACGACGGTTTTCCCGTGGGCACCCGGCCAGACGACGCTAACTGTCCCTGGACGCCGCCACGGTGATTGGATCGCCACGCTGCGTGCGGCCCCCGGTCAGCCGTCCGGCATCCTTGGTGATGCCGCCGTCGCCGTGAACGATGTGCGCGTGGATATGCCCCGGCGCACCGCCACCAGCGTGCTGGCGAAGCTGCCGCCCGCGCTCGCCGCCGCCGATCAGCTCACCTTTAGCCTCGTCTCGCCGCTGGTCGGTGGGGCGCTGCCGCCGCGTGATATTGTCGGCGAGCTTGTGCTTGCCCCGGCGCGCACCTACCGCTGGACGACGGGCGAGAGTGCGCTGGTGCTGCCGAATCTGGGCCGTGGGGCCTGGGTCGTCGCGCTGAGTACGGTCACGCGCCACCCCAATGGGCAGCCCGTGGGGGCCACTCTGTTCGCGGGCGATACGCCGCTCGTGCGGCTGCCCGAGAGCAGCGAGCAGCGCCGGGTGCGCCTGCTGGTGCCAGCCAGCGCCGTGGCTGACGGCAGTCTCACGCTTGGCATCCGTTCAGCGGTGTTTGAAGATCCGCGCCCCCTGGGCATTCTGCTGTCTGAGGTGGTGGTCGCGCCCGCCGCCGGGGGCGGTTTCGCCGCTGCCTTGCCGCCCTTTGGCGGGCTGGCGCAAGCGCTGGTGATCGTGCTTGGCGGCTTTGCGACCCTTCAGCTTGCCGTGGGCGGTTGGTCGCGCCGCACACCCGCTTTGCGCTGGCTCGTGCTTGGCGCGGCGCTGATTGCCGTAGCCGGGGGTTGGGCGCTGCTGGTCTATCGCTTCCCAAGCAGCTTTATGCTGCCCAGTTTGGCGTGGCTGGCGCTCACCAGTGTGCTGCTGGTGCTGGCGCTGCGCCCGCTGACGCGCTGGCTCTTTCGCTCGGCGGGGCTGCCTTTGGACGCTGAACCGGCGACGGATGGCGCACCTACGCCTGAAGCCAGCGCGGTGCGTGCGCCGCTTGCCCCGCTGACTGGCCCGGCGGCTGACTGGGGGCCAAGCGTCTCGCGCTTCACCGGCGCGTCGGCGCGTGTGGCGCTCTCGCTGCGGGGCGAGACGTTCGTGGGCATTCTGCTCGTCATCTTCATGCTGAGCTACTGGCTCAAGGCGCTGGGCATCCTCTACCCGTACTTCGTCGCGATTGATGTGCAGTGGCACATGACCCGCGCCCAATGGATTCTCAACGGCGATCTGCCCCGGCTCTACGGGACGCACAGCCCGCTGAACGAGACGACGATGCCCACCGCCGAGTGGGGCGCGAACCGCCCAGTCATCCCCTACTCGCCGTGGTTTCACATGTTTGCGACGGTCTTCGCCTTTATGCCGATGGCGATGGACACGGCGGCGAATCTGTTCAGCATTCTGATTGACAGTACGCGAGTCACGCTCATCGCCCTGATCGCGCTCAAGGCTGGCCTGAGCCGCCGGGGTGCGCTGCTCGCTGCCGCCACCTACGCGGTGACGCCGGTGGCCTATCTGCTGCACTCGTGGGGGAATATTCCCACCGGCCTGGGTCTCTGGCTGACTTTGATGTGTACGACGGTGATCTTCGTCTGGTGGAATCGGCTGCACGAGCGGCGCATTATGGTGACGCTCTCGGTGCTGCTGCTGCTGACCTTCCTTGAGTACACGGTCACCGGCGTCTTTATGGGCATGTTCCTCGTCGTGCTGACGGCCCTGGTCTGGCTGAATGGGCTGCGTGGTGGCGCTTGGGCGGGCCTGCGGGCGCAGCTTGCGCCCCTGTGGATCGCGGCGGGCGTGGCGATTGCGCTGGCGATTTTGATCTACTACGGTCAGTACATTCCGCCGATGATCGCGCAGACTGTCCCCTATATGGGCACCGTTTTTACCCGTGGCCCCGAGAGCGTGGGCGTCGCACGGCCACCCTTCGGCCAGTACCTATGGTCGTTTGTGCCGCACCTCGACTATCGCATCTGGCCGGGCGACTACCTCTATTATGGGGTCGCGATCCCGCTGCTGTTTACGCTCCCCGGCTTTCTCGCCCTGCGGCGGCAGCCGCTTGCTTGGGTGGTCTTTGCTGCCTGGGGCACCTTGGCGCTGCTCTTCACCTTCGCTGGCTACCGCATCTCGATGGTTGATAAGCAGCTTTTTTACCTGCTGCCGATGATCTGCGTCTGCTGGGCGGTCTACGCCGACCGCATCTGGACGCGCTGGGCCTGGGGCCGCTGGGCCGTGGGCGCGGTGCTGCTCTACACGCTCTACGCGGCGGTTGACCAGTGGATTTTGCGGATTGTCACCTCGCCGGTGGTGGGGTGATGGGGGACGGGGAGACAAGGGGACGGGGAGACAAGGGGACGGGGAGACAAGGGGACGGGGAGACGGGGAGACGGGGGAGAGCGTGTTTCGACATCGTCTAGCTGGATTTCGTTATAAGCACTGTCGCCATGTCGCCATGTCGCCATGTCGCCGTGTCGCCATGTCGCCGTGTCGCCGTGTCCCCTTGTCGCCGTGTCGCCGTGTCGCCGTGTCCCCTTGTCCCCTTGTCCCCACACCTCAGGCGGATTATGTTGCCAAATCAAGTTCTTCAGCGCAATGAAGCGATCATAGAGCCAGTACGCGCCTGGTTAGCGCCCCGGCGCGTGCTCGGGGCGCTGCTGCTGCTCTTCAGCCTGGTGCTGATTGGCGCAGGGTCGTACAAATATTCGTACTGGGGCCACGGCTTCGACATGGTGGATTTCCACATGCCGATCTGGGGCACCACGGTCGGCAAGTTCCTACTCGTCTCGCGCTACAACTTTACCGACACCTTTATGGGCCTGGATGTGGCGCTGGGCTTCCTGCCGGCGGTGCCCTTCTACGCGCTGGTGCCTTCGGCCTATACGCTGGTGGTGGTGCAGACGCTGCTGCTGGTTTCGGCGGCGATCCCGGTGTACCTGATCGCCCGCGACCGGCTGGGCAGCGAATGGGCGGGCGTGGCCTTCGCCGCCGTCTACCTGCTCTACCCGACGACCGAGTTTATGGGCATGGCGGCGCCCTTTCAGCCGCGTGTGCCGGGGCTGGTCTGCTTGCTCTGGGCCTTCTGGTGCCTTGAGCAGCAGCGGCTCGTGCCGTACTTGCTGTTGCTGGCGCTGGCGCTGGTGACGCGCACCGATGCGGCGCTGGTGGTGGTGGCCTTCGGGATGTACGCGGCGCTGCGGCGGCTGCCGTGGGCCTTCAGCGTGCTGCCATTGGTGGTTGGGCTGGCCTATTTCTACGCGGCGATCACCTATATTACGCCGCTGTTTTACAGCCCCGGTTTCCACCCGCAGCAGATTGAGGTGCCGTTCGACCTAAACCGCGACTACAATGATCTCTGGCCGTGCGGCGTTAGCCCGCAGGCGTGCTACTACATGCACCTGGGCAGCGGCATTCCCAACATCGTCAAGAATATTCTGACGCACCCCGTCGAGATTTTCTTCTTCATCTTCCAGCCCGCCAAGCTGCTTTACCTGGCGCTGATGTTCGGCGGTCTGCTGCTGCTGCCGCTCTTTGCCCCGCGTGAGCTGCTGCTGGCCGCGCCGATCTTCGCGATCAATCTGCTCTCGAACCGGGTCTACCAATATGTGATTACCGAGCAGTACCAGATTCTCGCCATCCCTGGTCTGGTGATCGCGGCGATCTACGGGGCGGCGTGGCTGTGGGGCTTGGTGCAGGCCAGGGTGCGAAGTGCCGCTGTCGAGCGCTTTCGCGTCAAGCAGCAGTGGAGCGCGAGCCGCCCCGATACGTCGTACGGCTCTCGTGAGCCTACCCGCTTTGGTGAGGTTTCGCCGAATAACACGCTGTTGCGTCCGGTGGGCGCGGGTGCCTTGGTGGCGCTGGTGGCGCTGGTGGCGCTGCTGAATATTCCGCTGAAGAACCCGGTTGTGTCGGCTATCCGTTACCCCGAGGAGCCCGCCCGCGTGGCGCTGATGGAGCGGATGCGCGCCGCGATTCCGCCCGAGGCGAAGGTGGCGGCGACCTCGTTCCTGGCCCCGCACTTGCTACCGCGCCTCACGCTCTACTACATCCCCGGCGGCAAGATGCACCATCAGCCCGCCGAGGCTGACTATGCGTTTATTGACGCCCGTGCCGCTGGTTTACGCGCCGAGGCCGCGAAGGGGAACGACATCCTCGCCCAATTGCTCGCCGACCCTGCGTGGGAAGTGGTGCAACAGGAGGCCGATCTCTATCTTTTTCGCAAGAAGCTAGAACCGGCAAAGTAGGACGGCTATGCGAAATCCTTTCTCTGACCAACGACCACCGCGCGCTAACCGAAAGCTTGGTTCAGATCCGTCCGTTGTTAGTCGCCGTGCGGCTGGCGCTGCGCTGGAACACGCGATTGACCCGTGGCTTCAGCACATGCGCTGGCGGCGCGATTTCGCCAGTTGGCGCGAGCGCCGCATCAACCAGGAGCGCTACCAGACTGAGCGCATGGATATGCTTGAACACGCGACCGGCCCCATCGGGGGCCAGCGCCTGCTCGACCTGGGGGCGGGCATGGGCGGTTTCGCGGTGGCGGCGGCGCTGGCCGGTGCCCACGTGACCGCCTGTGAGTACAACCCGGCCTATTGCCGCATCATCGAGTTGCGGGCCGTGCGCCACAGTCTGGCCTTGCCGGTCTTTAATGCGGCAGGCGAGGCGCTGCCCTTCGCTGATGCCAGTTTCGACACCGTGGTCGCCTGGGATGTGCTTGAGCATGTCCAGTCGCCCACGGCTATGCTTGCGGAAATCGCCCGCGTGCTGCGCCCCGGCGGCCACTGTCTGCTGACCGCGATCAACCGGCGGGCCTGGGTCGATCCGCACTACCACATCGCCGGTCTCAACTGGCTGCCGCGTGACATGGCCGAGCAGATCATCACCCGGCGCAAGCGCAGCAAAGGCGGCGCGGCCTTCCGCGACATGCAGCGGCTCAGCGACATGCACTATTACCACTACGGCCAGATTGTGCGGCTCTGCAAGCGCCACGGCTTTCGGGTGCAAGATCTGCGTCAGGCGCAGTTGCGCCGGGGTGAACTGACCAGCCCGAAGGCGAGCCGCCGCGCCATGCGCGCCGCGCTACGCGCCATCGGTCTGGAGAGTCTGGCCTATCGCGCACAACGGCGCTGGTACGTCGGCATGTTCGAGTTGGGCCTGGAGCGGGTGCGATGAAGGCTCGCCTGCGCGCCGGTGCGACCGTACTTGCGCCGCATCTCGTCGCCCTCGCGCTCTACTTGGGCGTGACCGTCATGCTCACTTGGCCCATCGTTCGCACCTTCGGGTCGGCCACGGCGGGGATGCTCGTCTATTCGGGCATTGGCGACGCGCTGCAAAACGTGTGGAACATCTGGTGGGTGCGGCACGCCTTGGGCGCGGGGCAGAACCCCTTTTGGGTCGATCTGCTGTACTACCCGGATGGGGTGCAGTTCTACCTGCAAACCCTCGGGCTGACCAATATCGTCCCGGTGCTGCCGGTGGCGCTGCTGGCGGGCGTGCCCGCCGCCTATAACACGGCGGTGCTGCTGGCGATGACGCTGACGGGCTACACGACGTTTCTCCTGGCGCGCTTTTTTACGCCAAGTCTGGGGATCGCGCTGCTCTGCGGTGTGCTGATGACGGCCAGCCCGCTGCATATGATCAAGCTCCAGGCCAACCAGTTGAACCTGTTCAGCCTCCAGTGGCTGCCGCTGTATTGGCTGGCGCTGCTGCACCTTGAGCGCACCCCTTCAGCGCGCACGATTGCGGCGGCGGTGCTGACGGCGCTGCTTGTCCTGTTTGCCGACTGGTACTGGTTTCTGGTCTGTGTGGTTGGCACGGCGGTGTGGGCGACCGCCACGCTGTTTCGTGCGGCGCAGTGGCAGCGTCTGCTGCGGGCCTATCTGCTGGTGGCACTGGGCGTTGGCATTGGCGCGCTACCGCTGATGGTCGGCATCGTTCAGCTCCGCAAGCAACTGCCGCTTGGCGGTGGCCCGAATCAGATCTGGGCGGATTACGTTCGCGGCTTTTCTGCGGATGCGCTGGCCCTCTTCGTGCCGAATATTCTGCACCCCTGGTGGGGCACCTGGATGCGCGAGCATTTGGTGCCGATCACGCCCTCCTACGCGGTTGATGGCTGGTATGTGGCGGGCGGCTGGGTGCTGCTGGGCTGCGCCGCGCTTGGCGTGCGCCAACTCTGGCGCGTGCAGCGCCCGCTGGTGGTACTCGCCGCCGTCGCCTGGGTGCTTTCGCTGGGGCCGTCGCTGCGGGTGGCGGGCTACGATACCGGGCTGCCCTTGCCATACGCCTGGCTCGCGCACGTCCCCCTCTTGAGCATTGGGCGCCGCCCCGCGCCGTTTAGCATTTTGGTGATTCTCGTGGCGATCATCGCGGCGGCGCTGGGGCTACAGCAAATCCTGGCCCAGCGCTCGTGGCAGCGGCGCAGCCTCACGCTTGGCCTGCTCGCGGCACTGGCGGCGGTCGAACTGGCACCCCCATCAGCGGAGCAGCGTCAGGCGATTGCGCTTCAGCCCCCGGCGCTGATGGCTGAACTGCGCGCCCGCCCTGGCCCGGTCGCCGACCTGCCGTTTACCTGGACTGAGGATAGCCGCTCGTTGCTTAACCAGATGGGGCACGCGCAGCCGATCATTGGCGGGTATGTCGCACGCTGGCCTGCCTACCCGACCCTGGAGCGGGTGCCGCTCCTCCAGCGCCTAGCCGAGCTGTGGAACAAGCCCGACATTATCCCGCTGGACGCGCCCGCGCTGCGGGCGATGCAGTGTGCCTATCCGGTACGCCACGTCTTGCTTTCCCAAGGGGCAGTGCGCCGCAGCCAGCAGGCGGCGGTTGCGTCGTTGGCGCAGACCTTGGCGGGTGCGCCGGTTACGCCGCGCCAGGCTGATGGCTACCTCTGGTACGAGTTGCCGCTGGTGCCGCCACCATGCGCCCCCTTTGTCAGCCTTGGCGCGGGCTGGGGTGCGGTTGAGCAAGACGCGCTGACACGCTGGCGCTGGATGGGCGGGGAGGCGCATATCTTCCTTGAGAATGCCCAGCCGAGCGTGCAAATGGTCAAGCTACAGCTGCGGCTGGCCGCATTCAAGACCGCACGCACCGTCACGCTGCTGGCTGGCGAGCAGGTGCTGGGATCATGGCTGGTGGCCCCCGACCAGTTCAAGCGCTATGAGGCCATGCTCCAGCTTGCGCCTGGGGTGACGGAGCTACGGCTGCGCGCTGCTGCGGAGACAGACCCGCGCGCGGCGCGGGTGATTAGCGTGGGTGCCCAAGCGGTGAGTCTTACGCCGCTTGCCAGTCTCCCTAGTCAGCCGCTTTACAGGCGTTAGCGGTTCCACACAGTGCCGGAAAGATCTCGCGCAAAGGCGCAAAGCCGCAAGGCATCTTTGATGGATCGGGAGCGTATTGCATGAGGGTGCGGCTTGGCCTCTGGCTAGAGCGTCTGTGCGGGAGACCCTGGGCGCTCGGGTTGGCAGCGGGCGGCGCCTATCTGCTCTTGAGTCTGCTGCTGCTCGCCCCGACGCTGCCCAGCTTTGGGCGCGCCGTGCCCGGTGGCCTCGTCGCTGCCGCCGACGGCTGGCAGAATGTCTGGAACCTCTGGTGGTTCCACCGCGCCGTGACGACTGGCCTCAACCCCTTTTTCACCCGGATGATCTTCTACCCGGAAGGTGCCGATCTGCTGGGGCAGACCTTGACCTGCACGAACGGGCTGCTGCTGCTGCCGGTGACGGCGCTCTTCGGGCCGGTCGCAGGCTACAACGCCGCTGTGCTGCTCTCGTTTGTGCTGGCTGGCATGGGCGGCTACGCGCTGACGCTGCATGTGACGGGTAGACCGCTGGCGGCGTTCGTCGGGGGGTGTGTCTTCACCTTCGCGCCGTTCCATCTAACCAAAGTTTGGGACGGCCAACTCGAACTCTCCACGCTCCAGTGGTTGCCCTTCTACCTGCTCTTTCTGCTGCGCTGCACCGCTGGCGACGGGCGCTGGCGCGATGCGGCGGCGGCGGGCGTGCTGCTCGCCATTGTTGGCTACACAAGCTGGTACTACCTCTTTTTCGCTGCGCTTGCCAGCCTGCTAGTTGCGGCGCTTTGGCTACCGTATCGGGCCGGGGCACGAGTCTGGCTGCTGGCGCTGGCCCGACTGGCGGCGGCGGCTACGCTCGCCGTGCTGCTGATCGCCCCGGCGCTGCCCTCGCTGCTAGGGAGCGCGACCGAGTTGGCGGGGCCATCGGCGAGTGCGGCGCTGCTGCCGCTGCGCTCGGCGACGCTGCTTGACTTCTGGCTGCCCAGCAATCTGCACCCGGTCTGGGGCGCGTGGGCACAGTCGCTTGGCGCCGTCTGGCACGCCGACATTGCTGCATGGAACGTGGCGCTCGGCTACACGCCGCTGGCCCTGGCGCTGGTGGCGCTGGTGCGAATGCGCGGCGCGGCGTGGCGCTGGCTGGTGCTGGCGGGTGCCGCCTGTGTGCTGGCCCTCGGCCCGACGCTAAACATCGGCCCGTGGAAGACGGGCCTCCCGCTGCCCTATGCGGCCCTGGCCGCGCTGCCGGGGGGGAATATCAGCCATCGCCCTAGCCACTTCGTCGTGATCGCCTGTGTCGCCCTGGCGCCGCTGGCGGGCCTGGGCCTGAACGCGCTGCTGGCGCGTACCGCCGTGCGCTGGCGCGGCTGGCTGCTCGCCGGGGTGCTGCTGGCGCTGACCTGGGAGTTCCTGCCGCCGCGCTGGAATCTGTGGGCACCGACGCCGCACCCTTATTATGATGTGCTTGCCAACCAACCGGGGGCGCTCCTCGTGCTACCAGCGGCAGCCGAAGATCTGCGC
>CAIWXH010000602.1 GCA_903916565.1 uncultured Oscillochloris sp.
CCCGCGAGGCTCTGCATCGTCAGGGGCAGCAGGTCAAGGTGTACAAAGGTCAACGCCGCATGGCTGCGGAACTCATCGTCTACGAGGCGCCGCAACGTGCGCTCTTGGCTCGGCGGGTAGACGACATAGACATAGGGCCGACCGCTACTGTGGCCGATGCCGTCATAGGCGCTGCGGAGGCGCTGATGGAGGAAGCGGAGCCGGTCGGCGAGATCGCTCATAGGGGGTGATACAGGATTGTCTGAAGCGCCAGGGCGTCACGGGCCTGCCGTGGCTCCCACAGCCAAAGCTGCCAATCTGGGTGCGTGGGAATCTCCGGTACCGCAATCGCTTCCGCATGCAGCAACTGCGCCAAATGGGCGACCACGGCAGGCGGCACCACCGGCTCGACGATGTGGCGGATCTCGCGCCCGCGCAAGAGGCCATAATCGCGCAGGATAGAGAGAACATTGCCCGCGAGCTTCTCACGGGTCGCGTGGCTCCAGCGGCGAATCTCTGGATGTTCCGCCTGGGCATGGTCAAGGAATTGCTGGACGTCCGCACGAACCAGCGTATGCTCCCCACTACGCCAGCGCGGCCCAATGACCTGGTGCATCACGGCAGCGAGCAGCCGATCCTGGCGAACGACATGGAGCAGCAGCGCGGCGGCGAGGCTGGGCTGGTAGGCATCCTGCGCGAAGGTCACCAGATCGGCAAGCACCCAGGGTGGCGGCTCCCAGCGGGTGAGCCGCCGCTGGATGACCTCCACGATGGTCATGCGCGTCGTGCGGGCGCGCTGCGGGAGGCCACCGTTCACCAACGCCTGACGGGTCGCGGTACGGTCGCCAAGATCGGCGTAGGTCAGGAGGTAGTGACGGGTTTCTTCGAGCAGACCCGCCTTCGAGGCGTTATTGGGCACATACGGGCCGGTCGCACGCCACCTGGTCGCCAGCGCACGTTGCGTCATACCGAAGGCTGCTCGTGCGGGAGCGGTGGTTCCTGGGATGCCCACAGCGCGGAGTTGACCTCAATGCGGGCAGCGCGCAACAGCCGAAGCACATCGCTGCGAAGAAACCGATAGCTGCGGCCCACGCGCACCGACGCGACCCGACCCTCGCGTGCCCAGCGCTGCACGGATCGCTCGTGAACGCGCAAGACGCGCGCGACATCGGTCACGGTCAGCGTCTCGGGGTAGGCAGCGAGCAACTGCTCAACGTCTGCCTGGTTGGAGGGACGGCTATAGAGTGACACAAGCGACACACCCGACAACAGCGAATCATTCCCCTCTAGTATACACGCGCGCACAAGAGGGTGTATGACCAAAAAAGCGTTCATCGCACCATGATGACGCACGCCAATTGTAATGGAGGCTTCCCATCAACATATGAGCGCTGCGCGTACTGGAATAGACGGTCTCTAATGAACCCAAGAAACTGGCGTTCCCGCAGGTAGCATGCGTGATCGCGCGTCAGTTGGCTCCCCGGTCTTGAAAGGGCACGGCTTCAGGAAGCCATGAGATAGCTCGCCGGTACTGCCAAGTAGCCCGCCTGCACGCTACGTGCGGGAGCGCCAGTTTCTTGGGTCCACCATAGGGTGCCGTTGGCGTCCCCGCGCTCCCTGCCCTACAATGGCCCCTAGCGCGTGCCGCTGCGGTGCGGCATGCTTGGAGCGTGAGGTAACGATGGATTCAGACGACCCGGTCGCCCAGATCGCGGCAGCGCTGGGCGAGCGGTACACCGCGCCGGTCGCCCAGATTCGGCGGCTCATCGAACGCTGCGGGCTGGCACAGGTGACCACCTGGCTCACCCGAACCCAGGAGATTGAGGCCGGCGAGGGCATGCTGCGGCACAACGGGAAGCGCCGCCGCACCCCCGGCGGTACGTTTTTCTACCTGGTGAAAGGCGAGATCTCCGAACCCGAGGTGCGGAAATACGTGTTTGGGCGGTCAAGCGTGCCGAGACCACCCGCCACGCCACCGCCGAGCGGACAGGCGTCGGCACCAGCGGCACCAGGAGAGCGCTGGGAAGACCGCGCCGCGTGGCTCACCACTGCGGAGCTAGGAAAGGCAACCACCGTGAAGGTCACGATCATTGGCAAGCCGGGGAAGCCCGTGGAGCGGCAGGGCTTCACGCTGGTGCGGATGAGCCATACCCCGAAGCTGGACGCCATGCCCAAAGGG
>CAIWXH010000603.1 GCA_903916565.1 uncultured Oscillochloris sp.
CCAAGAGGCTGAGCGCCTCAAGGCGACCCAAGTGACGGAGCTTGAGCGAATCTCGCAATTGGGGCGCGATGAGGCCCGCGAGATCATCTTGGCGCAGGTCGAGCGCGAGACCCGCGATGATGCGGCCCGCCGTATCCGTGAAATCGAGGTGCAAACCCGTGAGGAGGCAGATAAGACGGCCCGGAAGATTATCGGGCTGGCTATTCAGCGCTCTGCCAGTGACTATGTCGCTGAAATAACAGTCTCTACGGTGAATTTGCCAAGCGAGGAGCTAAAGGGCCGGATTATCGGTCGCGAGGGCCGCAATATTCGGGCCTTCGAGCAGTTCACCGGTGTGGATATTATCGTTGATGACACCCCCGAAGCCGTGACCCTCTCGTGCCACGACCCGGTGCGCCGCGAGGTGGCGCGGGTCGCCCTGATCAAACTCTTGAAGGATGGACGCATTCACCCCTCACGCATTGAGGAGGTGGTGCAAAAAACCCAGGCGGAAATTGATGTGGTGATGCGGGAAGAGGGCGAGCGCGTGGCCTACGAGGCCAATGTGCAGGGCCTGCATCCCGACCTGATTAAGCTCTTGGGACGCCTAAAGTTCCGCACGAGCTATGGACAGAATGTGCTTCAGCACTCGCTGGAGTGTTCGCTCTTGGCAGCGCACATGGCCGCTGAGCTTGGCGGCAACATCACGGTTGCCAAGACGGCGGCGCTGCTTCATGATATTGGTAAGGCCGTTGACCACGAAGTTCAGGGGCCACACGCCCTGATTGGTGCCGATATTGCCCGTCGGTTGGGTCGTTCGCCCGCGATTGTCCACGCGGTAGCGGCCCACCACCACGACGAGGAGCCAACCACCGTGGAGGCGTTCCTCGTGATCGCTGCCGACGCGATCTCTGGCGGACGCCCCGGCGCCCGTCGCGAGACGCTCGACCTCTATATCAAGCGACTTGAGGCGCTTGAGACCGTCGCCACCTCGTTCCCCGGTGTCCAGCGAGCCTTCGCGGTTCAGGCTGGCCGTGAGGTGCGCGTGATGGTCCAGCCCGATCAGATAGATGACCTAGCGAGCATTCATCTGGCCCGTGATGTCGCCAAGAAGATCGAGGAGAGTCTGCAATACCCCGGTCAGATCAAGGTGACGATTATTCGCGAGACCCGTGCGGTTGATTATGCGCGCTGAAGATGAGCGGTGGTTGGCCAATGCTGGCACGCATCTTGCCAGTGCAGCGCTCTGTCACCGTTTGCAACGCCGCATCCGCTACCCTGACGAGTGCCTGTGGTACAATCCGCTGGCAGCACGCACCGAAGACATTTTAGCAATTAAGGAGGGTCGGCGTGATGAGCCTTGAGACGTCACCTGATAATTTGCCGTCAGAGTCCACTACGATCAACACACAGGAGGACCGTATGACCAACGCTCAGTCGCTGCCCCTCGCCCGCGCTGTGGGTGCCAGTGCCCACAGGAGCGCCGAAACCCAGCGCTCCGCAGAGGTACTGAAGGTTTCGACTCGCTCGCGCCCAAGTGCTGTTGCTGGGGCCATCGCCGGTGTCATTCGCGAGAATGGCATGGCTGAGGTTCAGTCAATCGGTGCCGGTGCCACGAACCAAGCGATTAAGGCCGTCGCAATCGCCCGCAGCTACCTCAGCGAAGAGGGCATCGACATTGTGTGCATCCCTTCGTTTATCGATGTCGCGATTGACGATGAGGAGCGAACCGCCATCCGTTTACTCATCGAGCGTCGCTAGCCTCCTGTGCGCTTCAGTCTGTGCAGTGCGTGTTGCGTGGCGTGTCTTCGTTGCAAACGACGTTCCTGGCAAGCTTGAACGGTGACAGAGGTGACGTGAGCTTGCCCGGTACCATCGTCTCGCAGCGCTAGAACACGCTACACAATACGCAGCATGCGCTGTGGCGTGCCACAGCCGGTGTTCGCAAAGCCCTCACCGCCGCGTGAGGGCTTTTTGCTGTCGCTAGTACACGTCGGCGAAAATACGCGGCAGGGTTTGTACCACGAAGCGCACGAAGCGCACGAAGGCCGAACCGCGTGCTGGGGTGATCTCGCGCAAAGCCGCAAGGCGTCGTCAAAGCACCGCTATAGCAATCCTATCCTGGTTATTGAATCCGGGGGACTAACGTCCCCGGCTCTTGATCGGCGAAGCCTGCCTTCGCAGGCTCAGCAGGGCCGCGCAGGCGGCCTTCGCAGGTACTAGCCCGTGGCTTCAGCCACCGGGCGGGCGCGCAACAACCGCTGTAGGATTGCTATATGCCCGATTTCACCACACTTCACGCGCCCCACCTGGCTTTGCTACGCGCTGCGCTGGAGGCGGCGAGCCGGCCCGGCGCACGGGTGGCGGTGGACATGGCCTGTGGCGCTGGGGGTAAAACGGCGTGGCTGGCGGGGGTCTGTGCGCCAGGGGCGACGGTGCTGGGGCTTGATTGCGACCGGGAGGCGCTACAGGTGGCGCACGGCACGGCACCCGGTGGCGCATGGCTTGCGGTGGACGCCCACCGGCTGCCGTTGCGCCCCGGTTCGGTCGAGTTGCTGTGGTGCGTGGTGGCCCTGGCGCTGTTCGCCGACCAGGGGCAAGCGCTGGCCGAGGCGTGGCAAGCCCTGGCCCCTGGCGGAACCCTGGTGGTCGC
>CAIWXH010000604.1 GCA_903916565.1 uncultured Oscillochloris sp.
CGATCACCGCCGTCACCTACGCGGTCTACCGCCGCCCCTACCGCATGCGGAAAGGGGATCGCGTTGCCAAGGAACCGCCCGAGGCCGTGCTGCTTCGGGCCTACGCCGAGCTTGCCTAGTGACCTTACGAGACGCCCCCCTTGGCACGTTGCCGAGGGGGGCGTGGTGATTCCCGGCATGCTCCTGTTACGACTGCTGATACTCCGGCTTCAGTCCAAGCTGCTTGAGGGTCTCTTTGACGGTCAGCTCGATCACCTCGGGGTCGATGCCCCCTGGCGCATCGGCGTCAATTACCAGGCGCAGCGTGATCTTTGCGCCCTGGCGCTGAAGCGGCACGATGACGCCGGTGGTGATCTTCGAGAGCTGCTGAAGCTCGACGTTGCTTACGTCGATGGTCAGCAGCCGGGTCTTGGTCGGCTTCCCGCCCGGAGGTCGTGCCAATTCGATACCGCTAAGCCGGTCGATGCGGGCCTGGCTCAGGAGGCTGGAGTCTTGGCTTGGCTCGCCGCCATCGAGGGTTACGCGAAAGAGTCCCTGGTTGACGCCGCTGTGGATCGCGGCCCCCAGCACATGCGTGCCGTCAATCGGGCGCGGCGCGTAGTAGCGCACCAGCGCCGCCCAGATGTCGTCAAGGCGCCGCCGGGCGCTGCCGCTCGGCCAGATCGTCGCGTCAGTCAGCAGCTCCGCCGGGATCTCCCGCACCGGGTCGTTGCGCGGGATGAGCTGCTCCCGCGCATAGGCCGCACTCATCACCCAGGTGGTCGGGGCGATGTCCACCGCAAGCTGGGGGTTGTGGGTGCCGAAGCGCCCCTGGTCGCTCGCGAAGGGCGGCCCCTGGCCGTCGCCGAGCGCGTAGCCCAGCACGCCGCTGTCGCACCCCTTCGTGATCGCGCTCGTCAGCACGTCCTTGCTCGCCAAGATCGGGAGGTGCGGGAACTGCACAAAGGCATCCCAGAGCTTCTGGGTCGGGATCGCCGCCTGGCCCTTCGGCCAGATGCCAAAGTGGTCGCTTGCAATCAGCGAGGGGTCGAGCTTGTCCAGGTAGCGGTCTTTGGCGCCCAGCGCCTGGAAGGCGTCGTCCCAGAGCGTGCTCCCCGAGGTGAAGCTACGCTGCCCCAGGTCGATGCGCTCGCTGCCGCCTTTGCTGGCGTCGGCGGGCACCACCACCGAGCGGTAGATGCGGGCCACCTCCTGCGGGAATGCCTGCTCGACCGTCTGGAGCATCTGGTTCAGTTCGCTGCGCTGGCTCTCGGGCAGGGCAAGCTGCGTGTCGGCCTTGGCCGCACGCAGGGCGATCAGCCGTCGCGCCGCCTTCTCGGTCTCGGCGACCAGGCTGGTGTCCGGCACCAGCACCACCAGCACGTTGCGATTCGTGCGGGGCCGCTCGCCGTAGCGCTGGAGGATCTCGCTGACCAGCGGCGGCAGCACGTCCAGCGCCTCGCCCGCCGGGGCGTGCTGGGTGGGCCGCAGCAGCACCACGCCGATGCTGGGGAGATCCGCCACATCCTGGCTGGTTTTGGGGAAGACGTAGGGGCGCACGCCCCCGCCGCCAAACATCGGCCCGCTGGCGCGGCTCCGGCTGCTCTGCGCGTTGATGAGATCGACCAGCTTGTCTTCGACCAGCTTGCGGGCGACCTGGGCGGTCACGCCCTCTTCCTTCTGGACAATCACCCGGTTCAGGTTCGCGCGCGTGTCGAAGCGGTAGCTGCTCACATCTTCGTGCAGATACCAGAGCTTGCGGCGTAGCTCATTAAGCGCGTTGCCGATGATCGCCGGCTGCATGTCCGGGCTGAGTACGCCGACGCGAATCTGAGCCTCGGTGGCCCCTTTGGTCTCGCTGGGCGCCCCGCTGAATGACCAGAGGAAGATGGTCGTCGCGGCGCGCTCCGCCGGTTTGAAGCGGGCGTGCTCGCGGCCCATCCCGCCATCGATCTGGGCGGCCTTCGAGGCGGTGCCGGCGATGTCGGAGTCGATCACGTTGTTGAAGGTCGGGGTGTCGAGCACGCGCACCA
>CAIWXH010000605.1 GCA_903916565.1 uncultured Oscillochloris sp.
CTACTCCCACTCAATCGTCGCGGGCGGCTTGGACGAGAGGTCGTAGACCACCCGGTTGATCCCCGGCACCTCGTTGACGATGCGCCCGCTGACCTTGGCGAGCAGTTCGTAGGGCAGCCGCGCCCAGTCGGCGGTCATATAATCCTCGGTGGTGACGGCCCGCAGGGCGATGGTGTCGGCATAGGTGCGCCCGTCGCCCATTACGCCCACGCTCTGCACGGGCAGCAGCACGGCGAACGCCTGCTGGGTCGCCCGGTAGAGACCGGCGGCGCGCAGTTCAGCCATAAAGATCGCATCAGCGCGGCGCAGCGTCTCTAGGCGCTCGAAGCTGACCGGGCCAATCAGGCGCACGGCCAGCCCAGGGCCGGGGAACGGGTGACGCCAGACCCAATCCTCGGGCAAGTCTAGCTCAAGCCCAGCGGCGCGCACCTCATCTTTGAACATGTAGCGCAGCGGCTCGACCAACGCCATCTGCATATCAGCGGGCAGCCCGCCGACATTGTGGTGAGTTTTGATCGTCACGCCCTTTTTGCGGTCGGGGGCGCTCGACTCGATTACGTCGGGGTAAAGCGTGCCTTGGGCCAGGAATTTCGCATCGCCAAGGTCGCGGGCTTCACGCTCAAAAATACGGATGAACTTCTCGCCGATGATCTTGCGCTTGCGCTCAGGGTCAGCCACGTCTGCCAGGGCGGTCAGAAATTCCTCGCGGGCATCAACGACGACCAGCGGTACATGGAAGTGCTCGCGGAAGGTGGCGACCACCTGCTCGGCCTCGCCAAGGCGCAGCAGGCCGTTATCAACAAAGACACAGGTGAGCCGGTCGCCAATGGCGCGGTGGATAATCAGGGCCGCGACCGCCGAATCGACGCCGCCCGAGAGCGCGCAGATCACGCGCCCGTCGCTACCGACGCGCTCGCGCACCCGCTCGATGGCCTCGGCCACAAACTCGGTCGGACGCCACGCGGCGCTGGCTTTGCAGATGGCAAAGAGAAAATTGCGGAGGATCGTGCGCCCGTGCGTGGTGTGAACGACCTCGGGGTGGAACTGCACCCCGTACCAGCGGCGCGTGTCGTCGCCCATGGCGGCGAAGGGCGTGGCGGGGTTGGAGGCCAAAGACCTGAAACCGGGCGGCAGCGCCTCAATGCGGTCGCCGTGGCTCATCCAGACCGGCTGGCTGTCAGGCGTGTCGCTAAACAGCGGGTGCGGCGCGGCCAAGGTAAGCTCGGCGGGGCCGTACTCGCGGCCCTCGGGGCGCAGCACCACACCGCCAAGGGTGTGGCTGATCAACTGCATGCCATAGCAGATACCGAGGACGGGCAGATTCGCCGTGGGCAGCCAGTCCGGCAACTGGGGGGCGCCAGCTTCGTAGACGCTGGCGGCGCCGCCGGAGAGGATGACGCCAAACGGGTTGAGCGCCCGCACCTGCGCCTCGGAGGCATCGTGGGGCAGCAACTCGCTATAGACGCCGAGCTCGCGCAATCGCCGTACGATGAGCTGGGCGGTCTGCGAGCCAAAGTCGAGCACCGGGACACTCTGGGCGGACATGTGCGCTTCCTCTAGCTACATAGCCGATAGCCGATAGCCGATAGCCGATAGCCGATAGCCGATAGCCGATAGCCGATAGCCGATAGCCGATAGCCGATAGCCGATAGCCGATAGCCGATAGCCGATAGCCGATAGCCGATAGCCGATAGCCGATA
>CAIWXH010000606.1 GCA_903916565.1 uncultured Oscillochloris sp.
CCTCGCTTTGTCTACTCGTCGTCCTCAATCCAGGCCAGGCTGTACAACGCGCCGTCATGCTCCTTGCGGCTCACCAAGGGGTGGGGCTGGGCACCAGTTGGCACGCGCCGGTAAATATGGCGCGGGTGCCCGTCGTGCTGGACGCAAAGAAAGTCGCCGTTCGCGGTGATCTGGGTGCCGTCGCTCAGGTCGTTCCGCTCCTCGTAGCCGTGTGCATCGTCCATGACAGCCTTCCTCCGAGTGTTCTGCTTAGGCCAATCAGTGTCCTTGTGGGCGCCCCATGTGGGGCGCCCGTTTGCGTGTCTAGGCAAGATTCGTGCAGGCTTTCCCGTTTGGGCACGCGCAGCGGTTGCTGCTGCGTTCGGCCTGAAACCTGAAACCTTGCACCTGAAACCTTGTCCTAGCCGCTTAGTGCTTGCCGTTCCCGTTGGTGAGCGTGATGGGGCTGCTGGTCGGCCCCTCGACGCCTAGCTCGACCAGCGTGTTGCTCACCACCGAGGTCGCCTTGCGCTCGAAGATGACGTTGGTGATCTCGTCTACGAGTGAGACGGCGCCGTTGTAGCCGACGATGGAGCGCCGATGGTAGCCGAAGCGATCCTCGACCGGGAAGCCCATGCGGATGAGCGGGATCTTCTCGGCGTCGGAGATGAACTTGCCCTTCGAGTGCCCAATCACCAGGTCAACCGGGTTGGCCTTGATCCGCATGTGCAGCTCGTGCAGGTCGCCCTTGAGGATAATCTCGCTCTCAAGGCCCAGCCCCTGAGTCAACTCCACCATGCGCTCGCCCCACGACGCATTCTCTGAGGCGGTGAGGATGTAGGCCGGGGTCATCCCCATCTCGGCGATCAGGCCCACCAGACCCTCAAGCATGTCAGGGTCGCCGTACATCGCCACGCGCAGGCCGGTGGTGAACATGTGCGTGTCCACCAGGGCGTCCAGCAGGCGCGCCCGCTCAACCTGGAGCGCCTCGGGGATGGTGTGGTCGGTGATCTCGGTCAGGGTCTCGACAAAGGTGTCGGTGTTCGCCAAGCCAATCGGCATGGTCAGGACATGGCCCGGTACCCCGTAGCGCCGCTCGTAGATGCGGGCCGCCTCGCCGCCGATGAGCGGCTGGAGCGAGACCGTCGCCAGGGACTTGGAGGAGCTGCGGAGCTCTTCAACCGTGGTGCCGCCGCGCGCGAAGTGCGGGCGCGGCTCGTAGTAGCCGCCGTCCAGCGTCTCGGAGTAGTCGGTCAGCCAGAGGCCGTGCAGGCCCATCTCGCGTACGATGTGCTTCAGCTCGCGGATGTCGCCGGGGTTGACCCAACCGGGGATGATGTTGATCTTGCCGTTGGTCTCGCCCTTCTTCTTGCGCTTGTCGGGCATGCTGTTGGCGATCTCGGTCAGGAAGTTGTCGAAGCCGGTGATGTGGTTGCCGATGTATGAGGGCGTCTTCACCGAGAGGATCGGAATGGTGATCTCGGGGTGCTTCTCCTGGAACTCGTCAATCGCGCCGGGGATGTCGTCGCCAATCGTCTCGGAAAGGCAGGTCGAGCAGACCATAATCATGGTCGGGTTGAAGCGATCCACGATGTTCTTGAGCGCCGTCAACAAGTTGCCCTTGCCACCGTAAACGGTGGTCTTCTCGGTCAGCGAGGTGGTGGCGACTTCGACTGGCTCGCGGAAGTGGCGGGCCATCTGGTGGCGCGGATACGTGGCGCAACCCTGTGAGCCGTGGTTAATCGTGATCGCGCCGTGAATGCCGTAGTTGGCGAGCATGGCCCCGATGGGGGCGCACGAGCGGGTCGGGTTAATCGCGACGGCCCGTGACTGTTTGACGACAGTGCTCATTTAGAGTACCTCCTCGAAGCCGTGCGCCGAATGATGGGCGGCGGGAGCGGGCTTGGCTCTGCTCTTCAGGGTCTGCCAGATCGGGGCGTGCAGCGACTTGTCGATGTCGCGGGCGAAGTTCACCATCCCGAGGAAGCCAGCGTACGGGCCGGTGTCGTAGGTGTGCCCGTTGACGAAGGGCACGCCCATCTTGTAGGCCAGGTACTTCTCTTTGTTGCCCGCGATGAACAGGTCGGGGCGGCGCTTGGTCAGGATCTCCTCAAGCTCAGGCACGTTCGGGTTGTCGATCATCATCGAACCCTCGTCGAGCTGGTCGAAGATCTTCTCGTAGTCGTCCTCGTGGCCGAAGGTCGTGGCGGCGGTCTGCGTCTCCATCCCCAGCTCGCGCAGCAGCTCGATCCAGTGCCAGGTGCGCGGGCCACCCTGGTAGATGAAGACCTTCTTGCCGGTCAGGCGCTGGCGGAAGTACTCGATCTGAGGCCGGATCTTCGCCAGCTCGCGCTCGATCACCACCTCGGCCTCCGCCTCAAGCCCGAAGACGGCGGCGGTGTCGCGCAGCGCCTGGGCCATGTGCTTCATGCCCCAGAGGGTCACGTTGATGTACGGCGTCTGGTACTTGTCCTTCATCATGTCGGCGATGTACGTGGCCGAGCGCTGACAGTGGACGACGTTGAGCGCCGCTTTGTGCATAAACCGCAGGTCGTCAACCGAGACGTTGCCGGTGAAGCGGGTGAGGATCTTCAGCCCAATCGCCTCGAAGAGGTACTCGAAGGTGCGGATGTCGTTCTTGATGTTGTAGTCGCCGACGATGTTGATCGTCCGGCTGAAGTCGCCTTCCGGCTCAAGCGAGCCGACAAGCTGGCGGAAGATCGTCTCGTTGCCGACGTGGTGGCCTGCCGACTGGCTGACGCCCTTGAAGCCCTCACACTCGAAGAAGACCACGGGCTTGCCGATAATCGCCTCGGCCTGCTTGGCGACATCCTTCCCGTCGTCGCCGATCAGGGCGGTCGAGCAGGTGTTGTAGACGAAGACCGCCTTGGCCTCGGGGAACTCGCGACTGGCCTCAATGATTGACTGGAGCAGCTTCTTCTCGCCGCCGAAGACGATATTCGTCTCATTCATATCTGACACGAAGGTGTACTTCATGTGGAAATCGGTGTCCGCAAGGTGCGGGCGGTAGCCCCACGAGAAGAAGGCGCAGCCGATGGGGCCGTGCGTGAGCTGAATGGCGTCCTTGACCGGGCCACCGACCACGCCACGGCAACCAGCGTAGGTACAGCCGCGCTCGGTCATATCGCCGGGGGTCGTTGCCGAGTTGCTCGAAATAAAGCAGCCAGCGCCGTCACCGCGTTTGCACTTCCCGTCTTCCTTCAGCGCAATATGCAGGGCGCGCTCGGGGATGGTTGCACTACTCTTAAGTTCCATCGGTATCTCCTGGTGCCGTGCGTCACGGCGGTATAGCTCTCGTGGCGCGTCGAGGGAAGCGCCGTCCCTTGCGTTAGTCGGCGGCGATGCCCGGCTCAAACGGCTCGCTCTTGCCGCGCTGGGTCAGGAACTTCGGCACACAGACTTTCTCGGGCGTGGGTGGGCCGCAGGCGCCATCCTCACCGGGGATGCCGATGGCGTCGGCGCGGCAGCGCTGGCAGTTGCGGAACTGCTCGATAATCGGCGCACACTCGGCGCGGATCTTGTTGACCAGCTCCAGCGACGGCTCTTCCAGGTGGGCGAACTTCGCCAGGGGCAGCATCGGGATAATGTTCATGATGTACGCGCCGTGGTCTTTCACCACCCGCGCCACCTCGGCCATGTGCTTGTCATTCACACCGGGGATCAGCACCGAGTTAATCTTGACCAGCATGCCGCGATACGACGCCTCGCGCAGCCCTTCAAGCTGGTTGCGGTTCAGGATCTCGAACGCCTCGCGGCCACGGTAGGTCTTGCCCTGGTAGCGCACATGCGAATAGATCTGCTCGCCGATGTCCGGGTCAACCGCGTTAATCGTGATCGTGATCGTGGTGATGCCAGCGCGGTCAATCGCCTCGATCCGGTCGGGCAGCAACAGGCCATTGGTCGAGATACAGCGGGTCAGGGTCGGAAACTCGTCCTTGACTCGATTAAAAGTGGCGAGGGTCGCATCATTCGCCAGGGCATCGCCGGGGCCAGCGACACCCAGCACCTTCAGGCGTGGGTCGCGGGTAACCGCTTGGCGAATGGTCTGGATGGCCTCATCGGGCGAGACCACGCGCATCGTGACGCCGGGCCGGTTCTCGTTGGGGCAAGCGTACTTGCGGATGCAGTAGTTGCACTGAATATTGCAGCGCGGGGCCACCGGGACGTGGATGCGCCCAAAGCGGAAGTGCGCGGCGCTGCTGTAGCACGGGTGGGTGCTAATATCGACCTTCGGCGTACAAGTACCCTTACACTCACTCGCTGACACTGGCTGAGCGTCCATACCATCTCCCATTGCAGATTTTAGATTTTGGATTGCAGATTTTGGTCAATCTGCCATTGCAGATTTTAGATTTTGGATTGCAGATTTTGGCTCGTCCGCAATCCGCAATCTAAAATCCAAAATCCAAAATCTAAAATTAATCCACGATCCCGTAGTCGCGCATCAGGTCCTCAAGCTCGTCCTGGCCGATGGGCGTGGGGATGGTGAAGTGCGTGTTCTCGTTGATCTCGTTCGCCAGCTTGCGGTACTCGTTGGCCTGGGGCAGCTCGGGGTCGAAGTCAATCACCGTCTTGCGGTTGATCTCGGCGCGCTGCACGTCCTTGCTGCGGGGCACGAAGTGGATCATCTTGGTGTTGATCCGCTTGGCGAACTCCTCGACCATCTCGCGCTCGTTCTCGACCATCCGCGAATTGCAGATCAGGCCACCGAGGCGGGCGTAGCCGCGCTCACCGAACTTCTTGATGCCCTTGGCGATGTTGTTGGCGGCGAAGAGCGCCATGTACTCGCCGGAGCAGACGATGTAGATTTCCTGGGCGTAGCCCTCACGGATGGGCATCGCGAAGCCTCCGCAGACCACGTCGCCAAGCACATCGTAGAAGACGTAGTCGAGATCAGCCTTGTACGCGCCCAGGGTTTCAAGGGTCTGAATGGCCGTGATGACGCCGCGCCCGCCGCAGCCGACCCCCGGCTCGGGGCCGCCCGACTCGACGCACTTCACATCGCCGTAGCCTTTAACCAGCACCGTGTCGAGCTTGACGCTCTCGGGGCCGATGTCGCGCAGGGTGTCGAGTACCGAAGGCTGGCGGGTGCCGCCGAGCAGCAGGCGCGTACAATCCGCCTTGGGGTCGCAGCCGACGACCATGATTTTGTTGCCCATCGAGGCCAGCGCCGCCGCTGTGTTCTGCTGCGTCGTGGACTTACCGATCCCGCCCTTGCCGTAAAATGCGACTTGCCGCATGAGATTGCTCCTCGTTTGCTGAACTGCTTGTGTCGGGGCTATTTGCCGTGAGCTTTCACGGCAATACGGTGGCTGGCCGCGCTGGGAAGAGCAGCGCAGTCGGTTGACCTTTCGGGGCATCCCGCTTGGGGAATGTGCCGAACGCCTACGAGCGAATCAGGCCGTTGTGGTGGGCGCTAGGAAAAGTTGCCGTGCCGCACTCCCTTCCTGGGGGATGGCTAAGCGGGTGTTTGGTGTCTCGGGTGAGCCAGACACGGGCGCTTAGGCCGCCGCTGCGAAGCCCCGGTGGGGCTTTCCGTGGGTCTGAGCTTCACGTCAGGTGTTGGCGCTCAGACTGGTCGCTGCAGCATTGCAGGGGAGCATCATCGGGCGGTACGACGTTGTGGTGTCTGCGGGGATACGTGGTGAGTGCGTGTGGTAGAACACTTCGTTATCCTCTACCTCTCACCAGCGCTATTTCGTGTTCGTCAACAGGTCTATTGAGAATATAGCATCAATCGCTTATTTTGGCAATTGCTCGCGTGCGGTTTTTTGGTTGTAATTCCTTAACCATTATGTTTTGGGCTGTATAGTGGCGGTTTTCCGAGCGTATAGGTTTATAGTGAAAAATGGAACTTAATCAAAAGGTATTAGATCAATGATCCATATCGTCGTCATTCTGCTTAAACCCCTATGTTAAAAGATCCAAGGCAAGCGTATTCTCTTTGGATAGATTGAATGAAAGGGTGCATAATCAACCATAGCTTGGCTGGTGCAACTGGACAAGTTCTACAGTATGTTAGGATGGGGGCCACTCCCACCATGCTGCTGCGTGCGCCAACGTTGGCGCAGGCGACTTTTTTGGCTCACCACCACAGGGCAGGATTCCGATGCGCGTCCAAATCGGCTTCGAGCTGGTGCTTGAGTCCGGCACACCGACCCCAACCGCAGCGATGACGCAAGCCCGCCCGACGGAGCGTCAGCGGATGCTCGACGAGCGCATCCTCCTCACCCCGGAGGTGCCGCTGCATCGCTACACCGACAGCTTTGGCAATATCGTCTGGCGCTGGATTGCGCCGCTGGGGACGCTGTACCTGCTGTATACCGCCATCGTCGAGGTGTCGTCGCTCGTCGATCCGGTCTACCCGGATGTACCGGGCACGCCGGTTGAACTGCTCCCCGATGAGGTGTTGCTCTACACGCTGCCGAGTCGCTACTGCCCGTCTGATCTGGTGCGCGACGATGCGTGGCGACTCTTCGGCCATACGCCAGAGGGCTGGCTGCGCGTGCAGGCGATCTGTGACTGGACGCACACCAACATTGTCTATGGTCACGGCAGCAGCACCGCACTGACTTCTGGCTATGAGGCGTATCTGAATCGCCAGGGCGTTTGTCGTGATTTCGCCCATATTGCAGTGATGTTCTGTCGGGCGCTGAATATCCCGGCGCGCTATGTCTATGGCTACCTGCCTGCGAAGCAGGTGCTGCCCAACCCAGACCCGATGGACTTTCATGCGTGGTTCGAGGTCTATCTTGGCGGGGCGTGGCAAACCTTCGATGCGCGCCACAATCAGCCCCGGCGCGGGCGGGTCGTGATTGCCTATGGGCGTGACGCGGTGGACACCGCGATTATGACAAGCTACGGGGACAGCCAACTCACGGGCTTGACGGTCTGGGCCAATGTGTTGCCTGACCTCGACCTGCCGAACGCGCCTGATTACGTCTGAGCATGCCGAGGCATGTATCGGGGCAAACGGTTGCGCTGGGCGCGTAGAACGCGCGCCAAAAGCGGCAGGCCGAGCATCGTGCTCGGCCTGCCGCTTTGATCAGAATCGACGAAGCGATGATCGGGGTTCAGTTGTGCTGATAGGCGCTGCTGACCAGATTCAAGAAATACAACTCGATCTCGCGGGTCAGCGCAAGCTCGGCTGGGCTGAGGGCGAGGCGGCGTACCTCCTCGAAGAACCAGCGCACCATCGCGCTCTGGTGCTGATAGGTGACGCCTTGCGGTGGCAGGACGCCTTGCGCCCAGGAGATCTCTTTATCGGCCAGGGTGGGCAGATCGAAGAGCAGGACGGCGCGTACGAGCTCACTCAAACGCTCGACCGCGACGTAGGAGAGGCGCTCTGTCGCGGAGTAGTTCTCTTCCAGACGCAGCGAGCGGGTCAATTCGGGGAATGTTCGCAAGAGACGGGCCGAAACCTGTTGACAGAGGAGCGTGCGCTGGGCGGTCAGATGGCTCGCCAGACGAGCCGCGATGATGGCGTCCACTTGCCTATCCTTTCAGGTGTTAGGTGTCAGGTGTCAGGTCTTCGACAAGGTTCAAACTAGACTACAGAGATGTTTTGCGGCTGTGCGGCTGTGCGCGAAATCTCCCCGGTCTTACTGAAACCCGCAACCTGCCACCGCAACCCTTGGCTTACAGCGGCGGATCGTCGTCGGCTACCGGCGTGGTTGCCGCGACCAGGCGGGCGGCGCTGACCGAGACGTCGATGGTGAGGCGACCGTGGGCGGGGAAATGGACGACGAGCAACTCACGGTCGTTTTCAACCAGGCGCTCGATCACCTCGCCACGGCCATACGGCGTGCAGATGATCTGGTCGCCGGGGGAAAAGCGCGGCGCGGCGGGCGCGGCGGCGTCGATGGTGCGCTGCGGCGGTGGCGCTTCGCTAGAGGCCGGTTGGCGTACATCCAAGCGCTCGCGTTGCTCGCGCATGTGGCGTAGGCGTGAGACCATTGCGGCGGCGTCTGGCAAAGGTTCGGGCGCGGGGAGCGGCGTCTTTTGGCGTACGGGTGGGGGCACCACCGTAGGCGCTGGTTCGGGTGATTCGGGCCGTGGTGCTGGCGACGCGGGGGAGCGGGGCGCATCAGGGCGTACCGAGGCGCTTGGCTCGGCAACCTGGTTTACGGGTGGCTCACTGGGGGCGGGCTGACGCACGCGCCCACGTGCGGTGGTGCGGGGGGCTGGCGGCGGCGCTTCGGGTGCGGGTGTGCGCGCTGAGGTTTTCGCTGGGCGGGCTGCACGCTCACGCGCCGCTTGCTCGCGCCCGCGTGCGGCCTGTTCCCGCTCGCGGGTCGCCTGCTGGCCCTTGCGCTCACGAGTTTGGCGCTCAGGCCCGGCGCGTTCAGCCCGTTCGAGCGCTTCTTGGATCTCGCGTTCGCGAACCACGCGCTCACGTTCGGCAGTGGCGGCCCGCTCCTTTGGCTCACGCGCCGCGTGTTCGCGGATGGCCCGTTCGGCGCGATCCTGTAGATCGCGCTCGGCTCGTGCCTGTGCTGCACGCACAGACTCCGAGGCCCGCTCGTGCGCCACGCGGGCCGCCTGTTGCCGTGTCGTCTGTTCCCACGCCGCTGTGCGCTCGGCCAGTTCGCGCTCGGCCAGTTCGCGTGCCGTGCGCTCGGCTAGTTCACGTTCAGCCAGTTCGCGTTCGGCGCGTTCGCGTGCCGTGCGCTCGGCCAGTTCACGTTCGGCGCGTTCGCGTGCCGTGCGCTCGGCCAGTTCGCGCTCGGCCAGTTCGCGTGCTGTGCGCTCGGCTAGGTCGCGTGCCGTGCGCTCGGCCAGTTCACGTGCTGTGCGCTCGGCAAGTTCACGTTCGGCGCGTTCGCGTGCTGTGCGCTCGGCAAGTTCACGTTCGGCGCGTTCGCGTGCTGTGCGCTCGGCAAGTTCACGTTCGGCGCGTTCGGCCAGTTCGCGCTCGGCCAGTTCGCGTGCTGTGCGCTCGGCAAGTTCGCGTGCCGTACGCTCGGCAAGGTCGCGTTCAGCCAGGTCGCGTTCGGCGCGTTCGCGTTCAGCGCGTTCCCGCACGGTGCGTTCAGCC
>CAIWXH010000607.1 GCA_903916565.1 uncultured Oscillochloris sp.
ATGATCGAGGCGCGCTCGGTGCGCTGGGCAAACAGGTTGCCGATCTGGGTCGCTACGATGACGGCGAGGGTGATGGTGGTTGCCGTCTGGTAGAGCGGGCCGTCGCCGGGCAGGTCGATCCACTGGCCGGGGTAGCCGTTGGCCCAGTAGTAGACGTAGAAGGCCAGCATGGCCAGACTCCCCTGGATCAGGCCGAGGAAGAGCAGGGCGCGGGCGAGTAACCCGCTGTTGATAATGTGATCTGTCCTGCGGCGCGGTGGCCGATTCATCAGGCCCGCCTCGGCTGGCTCGGCACCGAGAGCTAAGGCCGGGATCATATCGGTGCCCAGATCAATGGCCAGTACCTGCATCACCGTCAGCGCCAGCGGGATACGCCCGCCGCTCAGGGCGAAGAACACAAACGGGATCGCCTCGGGCACGTTGCTGGTAAAGATGTAGGTGACGAACTTACGAATGTTCGCGTAGACCGCGCGGCCCTCCTCAATCGCATGGACAATCGTGGCAAAATTGTCGTCGGTCAGGATCATGTCGGCGGACTCGCGGGCCACATCGGTACCCGAGCGCCCCATCGCCACGCCGATGTCGGCCTGCTTGAGCGCCGGTGCGTCGTTGACGCCATCGCCTGTGACCGCCACGACCTTGTCGAGCCGCTGGAGCGCGGTGACGATGCGCAGCTTCTGCTCGGGGGCCGCCCGTGCGAAGATAACCTCGTGTGTCAGGGCCGCCTCAAGGGTCGCCTCATCCATAGTCTCAAGTTCAGATCCGCTAATCATGCGCGGGCTGCGGCCCTCAACGATCTTCAGCCGCCGGGCGATACTTTCGGCGGTGAGTCCGTCATCACCCGTAATCATAATGATGCGGATGCCAGCGCAGTGGCACTGGGCAACCGCCTTTTCCACCTCAGGCCGGGGCGGATCGTACATGGCCGTGAGACCCAGGAAGATCAGGTCGCGTTCAACCGCTTCGGCACTGCTGATGTCGCCCCTCGTAGGCAGTTCCCGCATCGCCACGCCGAGCACGCGCAGCCCATCGCTGGCGAAGGAATCTTTCTCTGCGCTGATCGTGGCCCGCAGCGCCTCATCGAGCGGTAGCACCGCGCCGCCCACCCGTGCGCCCACGCAGCGCGCCAGGATCTCGTTCGGCGCGCCCTTCACATAGGCGACCGTCGTTCGGGCGCGATGCAGCGTACTCATCAATTTGCGGCGCGACTCGAAGGGGAACTCGTGGATACGCGGCACCGCCGCAACCTCCGCAGCCAGGTCAAGCCCGCCCTTGCGTGCGGCCACCAGCAGCGCGGCCTCAGTCGGATCCCCCAGGATCGTCCAGTCCGGCCCGCTACTTGGCGCGATCAGTCGGGCGTCGTTACACAGGGCCGCAGCGCGCAGCAGCACGCCCAAGTCGCTGTCTGGCGCGGGACGAATCGGCTGGCCGCCGTCCAAGATCGCGCCCTCTGGCGCATAACCGCCACCACTCACCTCAAACCGGCACCCGCCCGCCCAGATATGGCGGACAGTCATCGCGTTCTGGGTCAGCGTCCCGGTCTTGTCGGTGCAGATCACCTCGGTGCAGCCAAGGGTTTCGACCGCAGACAGGCGCTTGACCAGGGCGTTACGCCGGGCCATGCGCTGCACCCCGATGGCCAGGGCCAGGGTTACGGTGGGCAGCAAGCCCTCGGGGACAAAGGCGACGATCATGCCCATCGCGAAGATCAGGCTATCGGCAAGATGAACCCCGGCCACACCAACCGAGAGGACAAAGAAGATCACGCCGACGCCGACCGCGATCATCGTGACAACCTGCGTGACCCGGCCCAGTTCTTGCTGGAGCGGGCTAGGTGACTCGGCGATGGTCTCAGTCAGGTGCGCAATCACCCCAAAGGCGCTGTACGCACCTGTGGCGAAAACAAGCGCCTTGGCGGTACCGGCCACGATCATCGTACCGGCAAAGACCACATTAGGCAACGCGGCCCGCTCGACCGTATCCGTCACATACGCCTCGCAACGCTTCGGCACAGGC
>CAIWXH010000608.1 GCA_903916565.1 uncultured Oscillochloris sp.
CATATACGGATCGGCACCGCGCATCGCCGTCTCGTAGAGTTGCTGGGCCGCCGCGAGGAAGGCGACATACGCCTGAATGAGCGCCGTCTTGTGGCGAATGCCGGGCGCGCAGATGCCCAGGTAGCGCCGACCAGGGTACGCCGCACTCGGCGGGCGCGGGATGGCAAAGAAGGTGTCGCCCGCATCGAGCCCTTGGGGCGGGAAGATCGCGACCCGGCGCAGAAACAGGCTATGCACCTGATGGTCTGCCCGGCGAATCGTCGCGGTGGAGGCAATCACCTTCGGGCGCACCCGCAGCCCATCCAGATCCCAACTGGCAAGCTGATCGACTGCCGCCTCGTACAGCCCCACCAGAGTCCCCAGCGGCCCGCTGATCAGGTGCAACTCGTCTTGGATGATCAGATCGGGTGGACGCAGCGGGGTCACCGGCAGGACGCGGGCGGCGCCGTGCTTGCCGCCTTTGAGCGCGGGGTGGCTCTGGGCGGGATGGTCGGTGTCGGGGGTCAGATAGCCGTGCCGCTCGCAGTAGCCGTTCACCTGGCCGAAGAGCGCGGCCACGCGCCCGTTCCAGGGCATCTGGGCAAACTTGTCCACGGTGGCGATGAGCAGGGCGGGCAGGCGATGGTAGATCTCCTCGTCCACCACCAGCACCGGCAGCCCCTCGTCCGCCGCCTGGCGGGCGTTGAAGGGGCAATGGTTCAACAGACTGCCGCAGTACATCAGCACGCGGCTGCGGCCCTGCTCGGGCAACTCGGCGCTCAGGTCGCGCCCAGGATCCAGCGGGGTGCCGCACCACGGGCAATGCTTGAGCTGATAGGGCGTGCCGCCGCTGGCGTTGCCGCCCTTCTTGAGTTGCTTAATCGCCTCGTCGGCATCCTCGACCCAGTTGGGCGTCGAGCGCTGGCCGACCCAGAGGCCGATGCGAAACGGCTCCGCGCCCCAGCCCGCCGGGTCTTCGCGACGGATGACCTCGCAGGCGCAGATCAGGGTGGCGGCGCGCTGGAACTGCTGGAGCGTCAGCAGGCGCAGGGTGTAGCGCATCAGCACCGCCACCCCGGTCATGCCGCTGCGCCCGCCGATGGTGCCCTGGAGACGGCGGATGCCGAGCGTGTAGGCGGTCAGGCCCAGGTACGCCTCGGTCTTGCCGCCGCCCGTGGGGAACCAGAGCAGGTCGGCGAGCTGTGCATCAGGTTCTAACGCAAAGGCGCGAAGCGGCAAAGGCGCAGAGGTTTGTATATCTTCTTCGCTTTGCGACTTTGCATCATTGCGCCTTTGCGTTAAACCGTCTGGCTCATAGTGGCTAGCGCGGTCGGGGTGGCGCGGGTCGGTGAGGCCGGGTAAGTTCAGCAGCATGAAGCCCAACTGGAACGCCCGCCAGGCGTGGTCTTCGGGCCGGTCGAAGTCGAGCGGGGCCTTCTTTTCGCCCCGGCGCACCGAGGCGGCGTAGAGCGAGCGGGTGCGCTGGAGCGCCATCGCCCGGTTGGCGAAGCGGAAGGCCGCCGCCGCCTGCGGGTTCGTGTCGAGCAACGTGATGCCCTCGCGAATGCGCGCCAGGGCCATCCGACAGCGGCGCAACGACTCCGCGCCGGGGACGACGAACGGGGCCAGGTCGGGCGTCGGCGTCTGAAGCCGTGCCTCCTGGCGGGTGATCCAGTCGGCGTAGGCGTCGGCCAGCGCGGCGAGGTGGGTGGCAAACTGCCCATCGGGCACGGTGGCGAGCACGGCCATATCAATGGTGAGATCGGCGAGCCGTGCGAAACCGGGGTCGGCGGGCGTCGGCGGGGTGGTCTGCGGCACATCGTAGGTGGGCAGCACCACCGTGCGTACCGCGACCGCACGGTCGGGGATGACCTGCCCATCCGCCGCCCGCGCCGGGGTCGCACCCACCGCCACGCCGTGGCCGACGGCGAACTCCACCGCGTTGCGGTAGAGCAGGGCCGTGCGCTGATCCTCAAGGTCAAGCTGGTCGCCGGGGAGCGGGCGCCGCCGGAAGATCGCGGCATGATCCGGCGCGGTGACGACAATCTCGGGCTGGAAGACCCAGGCGTTGTCCTTGGCGCGGCGCGGCTCCTCCTGGCCGTTGACGAGGAAGAGAGTGACGATCCACTCGCCCAGGCGCTTGCGGATGACACCTTGGAGGGTGACGCCTGGATGGGCGTCACTGATCGCCTGCGGCGCAAGCTTGCCGTGACGCAGCGTGATCGCGGGCAGGAGGACGTCAATCGGCGTGCGCTTCCAGGGCTGGTAGTATGTGCCGTCGGGCCGTCGGAAGCGGTCTTCCTTGATTTCTCTCCGCGCATAATGCCCCCAGCGCACCGTCACGCAGATCGCGGTGGCCTCCAGGGCGACGGCGAAGGTCAGCCCAAGCGAGGAGGGCAGCATCACGGTGGTGGCCTTGGGGGCCGGGGCCTCGCTCGCGCCGTCCTCACCATCACTGCCACCAAGGTCGCCGTCGTCGTACTCCTCGGGGATGCCGCTGCTGGCACGCGGGGCGAGCATCCCAACCAGATAGCGCCCGCGCACCGTCGCCTCATCCAGCACCTCCTCCGGCCCGCCCCAGGGGCCAAGCAGTTGGCGCACGACCAAATCCTCAAGCTGGTCGCGTAGGTCGGGGCGTCGGTCAGGCTCGCCGCCAGAAGCCTCGCGCAAAGCCGCCAAGCCGCTAAGATCGTGCGAATCAACATCGCGGCTTTGCGGCTCTGCGGCTTTGCGCGAGATCTCTTCCGGCTCTCGCCCATGCCGCCGGTCAAGCCACGCGAGAAGCTGCTCACCAAGGGCGTGGCTGAGCGTCTCCGCGTCGATCACCGCCCCAAGCTCAGCCACGTCCCAGCTTGCGGGGATGGCGGCAAGCAGGAACTCCAGATGCTCCGGGGCCAGCGCCTCGACCCCGCTCCCGTCGAGGACTAGTTCGCCTCGGGCGAGGCGGCCAGCAATCTCGATGATTGCGCCCGGCCCGCTCCTGATCACGCTGGTCAGCTTAATGCGATTCATCGTTCGTCCTTGGCCCAGGTCGGCGGCTGGAGTGATTCAAGAAAGGGTGAGGGTCGGTCACGCGCACCGCAGACGAGCAGCGCCCGCATGGCCCGCGAGCAGCCGACGAAGAAGAGCCGACGCTGCTCGTCCGCCATGGCCGCATGCTCTTCCTCCGGATAGCCCTCGCTCACACGCGGCAAGCGGCCCGCATCGAGGCCGACCACCGCGACCACAGGGAACTCCAGCCCCTTGGCCGAGTGGATGGTGATCACCTTGACCTGCCGGGCCGTGATGTCAATGGCCTTGCCCGATTGGAAGACCGCTGGCAGGCCCAGGTCGCTCAGGCGCTTGGCTAGATGCTCGCCAATGAGCTTGCTCGTACAGAGCACGGCCCCGCTGTGAACCGGCAGCCGATAGCGGCGCGCCGCCTCGGTCAAGAAGGCGCGAATCGCCGCCGCCTCCTCGGCAAGATCGTCCACGAGGCGGATAGTCGGCGGGTCGCCCTGGTGCGCGGACGGCTCCTGGGCCAAGCTCTCGGCGTCGCCCGCCGCAGAGTCGGCCAGAATAGCGGCGCACGCCGCGCTAATCTGCGCCGTGTTGCGATAGTTCCGTTTGAGCAGCAGGGTGCGCCCGGTCATCCGCAGGTCGTGATGCACCTGACTCCAACGGAAGCCGCGCTGGTAGAGAGACTGCGATGCGTCCGCCGTGAGATAGACGTGCGCCAAGCTCGGCACCAAGTTGAGCAAGAAGCGCAGGGCCACCGGCGACAGGTCTTGGGCCTCATCGATCACCAGCGCCTGGTAGGGCTTGGGGTCAAGGCCGGTTGCGAACTCCAGCGCGCCCCGGCGGATCTGCTCGTTCAGCACGACCCCTTTGGCCCGCATCAGCGCCCGCCAGTGGGTATACACCGCCCAGATCGCCTCGCGCACCGACGGCTTGAGCGGCGTGCGCCGCCCGTGGCGCTCGATGTCTCGGTACGCCTCGGCGCTGCGAATATCCCATGCCTCAATCACGCTCAGGAATTCCTGCAGCAGATAGTCACGGCCCAAGCGTTCCAGCGCGGTCTGGCGTACCTGCCGGTCGAAGGCGTTGGTCGCGGGGAGTGCGGCTTCGCGGAGTGCGATGTCGAGCAGATCCAGCGCCTGCCCCTCGGTGGCAAAGTTCGGCCAGCCCGACCCCTTCGCATAGTAATGCGAGGCCAGGCTATCAACCGTCGTCACCTTCACCCCGCGTGTGGCCGGTGGCGCGCCAAGCAGATGCGTCAGCAACTGCTCGGAGTAGCCGACCAGCGCATTCGTGTAGGTCGTGAAGAGGATCGGACTCACCCCCTGATCAAGCAGGCGCTGCACGCGGTAGATCGCCAGGGTCGATTTGCCCGTGCCAGGGCCACCCTTGACGAGCGTCGGGCCGTGGCGATCCTGGGCGACCAGCGCCTGCTGCTCGGGGGTCAGGCGCAGCAGGAAACTGCCCAAATCCTCCTCGGCAAAGCGCTCCACGGCCTCGGGCGATACCAGCACAAACTCCGGCTGCGCGACAATCGCGGCAAGGGCGCGTGGGAAGAGATTGTCGAGGATGCGGCTGATAAAATGCTCGGGGATCGCCAGATCGAGGAGCGCATCCTCGGTGCGGGCCGCGAGGGCGGCGGGCCGATAGGCGGCAGGAATCTGCCACTGGGCAAGCAACGTGTCCGTCAATGGATAGGGCAACGCGGCACCGGCGGTCGCGGGTTGGGGCGCAGGCGGCAGCGCTTCAGCGTCGTCGCGAGCGCTGACCGGCGGGTGCAATGCGGAACCTGATCGCTGATCCCCGCCCCCCGACCCCTGCTGCTGCGGCTCCAGGGCCGTGTGGTTCGGGGCGAGGGACGGCGGCGTCACCGCTGGCAGCGCATCCGCGAAGGTGCGCTCGTCGCGCTTCCGCACACTCAGCAGCTTGATCCAGCCCGCGCCGATGCTGTAGAAGACCCGATAGTCGCCGACGCGGGCGCGGTAGACGTTGGTGTAGCCCTTGAGCTTCTTGGCGTCACCTTGGGCTGCGTACGGATCCTGGATGAGCACCTTGAGCTTCTGGCTGACCAGTCGGCTCACCTGTTTCGGCA
>CAIWXH010000609.1 GCA_903916565.1 uncultured Oscillochloris sp.
GCTTGATCGAGGCCATTGAAGATCTTATGCGTGCCATCCAGTCCGGCTGTCGGATGAACCCCCGCCGGAAGAAGCCGAATTTGTACCAGCGTTTCTTGGCCTCTGCCGCTAGCTGTGCAACCTAAGCTTAATGCACATGCCGGGTCGGCGGCGATCACCTGCCGAACGGCCGCATACAAGACCTGTTCGAGACACAGGGCCGCCTCCCGATCGAAGCGTTGGTGGAGAGCTTCGACCGAGACCCGCACGCCAAGGTCGGCGGTGGTTTGGGTCAAGGTGCTCAAGCTGGCCTGGGGATTGGCCCCAAGGCCAAAGACCAGCGTTTGGGTGAAGATGCTGCCGGTCAACTTGGCATCGGATCGCTGCACCATCCGACTGAGTCGGCCCGCTTGGTCCGCAACGGTCGTCAACACGTGTTGCATGGCTGCCGCCACCTCTGGTATCGTTGTCATCAGAACGCTCCGTGTGCTTTTTGGTGGGTCTCACAACCGTTACCGTAGCACAGGGAGCGTCCTGTGTTCAAATAGCGTTAATGCGCATGGGGGCGGCAGGGGCGGCCCCGGTACGCAGGATGGCACCCACGCGGGTGGTCCGGTGGCAAGCGTAAGCGGTTCGACCATCACGGTCACGACCCCCGATGGGGCGAGCCACACCATTCAGACCACCGCCACCACCACGTTCGATCTCGACGGTAGCGCGTCCAGCTTCAGCGCCCTGGCGGCCAAGCAGTTCATCCGTGCCGACGGGACGACGGATAGCGCAGGCACCTTTACTGCGGCTGCCGTTCACGCCAGTACCACGCAGCCCCAGGGCCGGGGCGGCCCCGGTGGCCCTGGTCGGCAGGATGGCAGCCACGCGGGCGGCCAGGTGGCGAGCGTGAGCGGTACGACCATCACCGTCACCACTCCCAACGGAGCGAGCCACACCATTCAGACCACCGCCACCACCACGTTCGACCTCGACGGCAGCGCGTCCAGCCTCAGCGCCATCGCGGCCAAGCAGTTCATCCGGGCCGAGGGGACGACGGATAGCGCAGGCACCTTTACTGCGATTGCCGTTCACGCCAGCACCACCCAGCCCCAGGGTCGCCCCGGCCCCGGCGGCCATCGCCGGTAAAGTAGACCCCGTGGGGCGTGTCACGCACGCTCCACGGGGAACCTCAACGCGACTTCGCACGCGCTGTCACGCTGGTCGTCAGGCTTGTGGCCTGCGACCCCCGTGGCAGCGCGTGCGATTCCTCACAGTGTCGCCTCGTCTGCCCCAAATAGGCGGGCCAGCGCATCGGCGTACGCGTTCTCCGCCTTGCTGAGCTGGGTGAGGTAGCGCCCGGTGGTGGCGAGGTTGCTGTGGCCCAGGCGGGCCTGGATGGTGCTCACGGTTGCGCCGGCGCGCTCCATCGCCTGAGCAAACGAGTGGCGCAGGGCATGAGGATGCGTGTTCAGCCGATGGGCGACCACCTCCGCAATGCCCTGGGCGGTGAGCGCCGCGCCGATCCTCCCCCGGCCCGCGACCCCGCCGCCCTTCAGCACGGGCCAGAGCGGTGTGTCGGCGGGCAGGGTTCCCAGCTCGGGGCCGTGGCGCCGGTGCAGCCAGCGCAGCAGGTCGGCGGCGACATCGGCGGCTAAGGTGTCGCGCATGCGCTTGCCCCCTTTCGCCCGCTGCACGGTGAGCGTGACGCGCACGCCGTCGGTCGCCACGTCGCGCCAGCGCAGCGCCGCCAGTTCTGCCACCCGGCGGCCCGTCGTCAGCGCCACGCGCAGCAGGGCGAGGTCACGGGCGGCGAGGTCGCCGGCGAGTCCCGTGCCGGTCGCCTCAGCCTTGAGCGCAGCTAGGGCGATGCGCACCGTCGCCGTATCGAGCGCCTGGGCGTCCGCGTAGCCCTCCACCTGCGGGCGCTCGACCAACGCCATTGGGTTCTCGACCAGGGGCAGGAGCCGTCGGCGCAGCACGAAGGCATAGAAGCTTGACACGACCGCGAGCCGGTGCGCCACCGTGGTCGACTTTACCGTGCGCCCGCGCTTGCTCCCTTTGGCCCACGCCTGAGCGACCAAGGCGACGGCGGCGGCGTCCGCGTCGAGGTCGAGCCCAACCCGGCTCAGCGCGGCGCGAAAGTCGTTTAGCGTTTCAGCGTAGGCGTCCCGTGTGCGAGTCGATCCGCTGCGGCCATGTTTGCTGTCGAGCCACGCGGCGACCGCAAGGGCGAGCGGGTCGTGCGCGACGAGGACGACTTCGGTGTCCCCGGTCGGGGGCGGCGTCATGGCTTGGGACATAGGCGACTCCAGGGACTGCACAGATCGGACGGTGGCGGCAGTATAACAGGGTTCGACCCAACTAACTGCGTTTAGTCGTGCTGTGCGTGCGCCCGCCACGGGCGGACGTCCGCCCGTGCCCGGTGCGGCCCCATGCGCGACTCGACCGCCCTGGTTCATCGCACGCCTGCCGATTTCGTCCGGGGCACCCACGATCCGATGGCTCTGGCCGTCGCCGCCTCGCTCGACCGCAAGCAGGGCCGCTCCGGCTCACCCTGCACGCGGGTACGGGCACTGCCGCCGCCCGCGCCGCCCGCGAGCTGGCCCTCCTGGGGGCATCGTATGCTGCTATTGTTGGCGAACTCCGCGTGTGTGCCCTTCGTTCGAATCGTCCGTACCCCTCCCACAGGGAGCCGCGCATGTTCGCAGAGCGTGGCGATGTGGATCTCGCCAGTTGGCTCAAGACGCGCACAACGCGATTGCAAGACCAACGCCGACCCGAAAAGCGCAGCGCGGCTCTTGTGGGATGTTCGCCAACAGTATCATTATTCCGGGAAAATCGTACGCGAAGAAGCAGCTTAGAAGCGCTCCAATGTCGGATCCGCAAGATCTGACCGTCTGGAACGGATTATGGTTCAGCGAGAGGGATAGCTCTCCATGCTCCTGGTTCTGCGCTGGTTGGCCGGCTTCTGGACTACGTGCCATCGGGTACCACAACCCGCTGCAATGCTCGTTGCGCAGTCGAGTCTGAGCGTGGGAATAGGAGCGATTTTCTCAGTATGGTGGTGGTGGCCTCAGGATGGCGTAACCGAGCATACAGGCCCTCAGGATGCTTGTATGCTCGGTTACGTTCATACGAACCATTGCGTTGGATGGCGTTTTATCGTGTCCTATTGAGGAAAAGCGTCATTCCTGCTATACTGTACGTGTACGCACATTCGTTTGAAAGACGTCCTCGATGCCGCGTGTTGAGTACCATCGTAGCAGCCAATCTAACCTGCGCTGTGCCGCGTTGGATGCGGCGGCCTTCGCCTCCAAGAATCTGTATAACGTCGCACGCTCCACCACGCGGCAGGCATACATTTTCTGGGGCGAGATCACCACCTACCATCGACTGGCAAACGAACGCCGCGTCCATGCGGCGTACCGCGCACGTCCGGCAAACGTGAGCCAGTGGGTGCTCAATCCGGTCTGTGCGGCGTGGGATAGCTTCTTCGCCGCACGCGCCGCCGATGCCCGCGACCCGTCCCGCTTTGTGCGTCGCTCGAAGCTGCCACAGTATAAGGAGAAGGATGGGCGGAACCTCCTGACCTACACCATCCAAGTGATCTGCGTTCTGCTGCTGCGCGACGGCAGTATCATGTTTTGGGGCTTGGATGTATTCCCGTTTTAATACGAGACAGGCGCCACAGCACGAGGAGGAGTGCGCGATGAACCGTGGATCGATAATATCGTTATTGTGTGATCAGATGAACGAATGGGCGTCCGCGCGGGCAGCCCACTACGAGGGCCAAGATCATGCGCCGGGAGAGGCAGCGCAGTTAGCCCTCGACGATAGCGTGCAGCATTTTGACCTCACCCTCATCATGGACTGGGAGAGCTGCGAGATCTATCGGACGCAGGAGGGCGACCTCATCAACTGCTGGCGGGATGCCCCGTATAGCGCACTGATCGAGAGTGGCGGCGTCGGTTTTGACGAGCAGATCGAGTGGTATGAAGAGGTGCTTAATGACCGGGCGGAGCGCGAGCAGGAGGAAATGGACGAGGAATGACAGGATCAGGGAGCGGTAATGGTCCGGGGGAACGATGGCCCCCTAGCACCTGCCTGGATGTACGAGGTCAGGCAGCAGCCCGCACACCGCCGGGCTGATCAGCCTCGTTCCACTGGGGGGCACCGTATTATGATGTTGTTGGCGAACCTATCACAGGAGCCGCGCTGCGCTTTTCGGGCCAGCGTTGGTCTTGCAATCGCGTTGCGTGTGTTCTGAGCCAACTTACGAGTTCGTCGCTGCCACGCTCCGCGAACATGTGCAGCTCCCCTGTGGGAGGGTATGGACGGTTCGAGCGAAGGGCGTTCACACGGAATTCGCCAACAACATCATTATTCCGGGAAAATCGTACGCTAAGGGCCAGCCGCTCGGGCTGGCCTTGGTCGTACCAGAAAAGTGGTACTAGAACCATGCTTCCGGTACCAGTTGACGCCTCTGTGAGCCGCTTGTAGAATAGCCGAGCGCATTCTGAAGCCATCCGTTATCGACTCCACGTCCTCGCGCTGCCGAAACATGAGGGTAAAACTCGTACCAGATCACGCGGGCGACCACGGTGCGTGCCACCATCAACGGTATGGATCTATGCTCCGACCGCCATGTGTCTGGCCCACCGAATACCCTACTGATAGTGACGGCTGTATCTCGGAGTAGCGGAGTGGTAGGTCAACTGGATACCGGTATCCAGTTGAGGATCGTCGGTGGGGGCGACCAGTGGACCGTGAGGGATGCGGCGATTGCGGGGCGTGATCCCAGCGCGTCTGCCCACTGGCGGCATCCAAGGCACTTGGCCTCCGAGCGGAGCCGGGTCAGCGTGGCTGCCGCCGCGTTCCCACTGCCGATTGGCCCGGCAGGCGCATTGCGCACCGCCTCGATGTGGTGGGCCGGGTTTGTGGCGTCGGGGCCAGCAACGGCCAGCATGAGGCAGGTAGCGGCATGGAACGTGACCAGCAGCAGATCGGGCATCGTGGGGGCACCTATGTAGTGTATCTCTCTCCTCGCCAAACAGCGAGGGTGAACCTCGTAGCGTTACGCCGCTTTGATACGTACATATCAAAACAACGACGAGTGCGATCCGGTTGGCCCACATCGCGTCACTCGATGAGCCCGGTAGCCGAGCGACGGTTCGAGACGGCGAGGGCACTACCATCACGTCAGCGCTGCACACGATGCCAGAGATGCACCTTCTCTGGCATCCATAGGCTACAGACGATGTGAGAGAATTACACCGCATAGGGACGCGCTAAACCCAGCAAATGGCGCGATTGTACACGAATCGTTGCCATGCTCCGTAGTCACTCGAAAACGTTTCATGCGCTCCTATGGTATGGATGTTGGGATTGGGTCTAGAGCGTCCGCCCAGCGGTATCACCCAAGGCGCTCGGCTTCAGCGGGGGCTTTGTTGTACCGCGCGTCGCTACTTTGATATGTACATATCAAACGAATGCGATCCGGTTGGCCCACATCGCGTCGCTCGATGAGCCCAGTAGTTGAGCGACGGTTCGAGACGGCGAGGGCACCACCATCAACGTCAGCGCCGCGCACTATGCTAGAGATGCCGCCCTCTCTGTCATCCATAGGCTACGGATGGTCACTCGCTGGCGCTGCCCCGTGAGCATATTCACTCGAAAACGGTTTATGCGCTCCAAGACACGGATGTTGGTCTTGGGCCGCTCATTTCTGACGCCGTTTCGACGTGCGGCTCCCTGAACGGGTGGGCCGTCGGCGGGGGCGGTCGGTGGCGTCGGTGGCGTCGGTGGCTCAACTGGATACCGGTATCCAGTTGAGGGTCGGCGGCGGGGGCGACCAGCGGATCGTGAGGGGCGTGGCGATTGCGGGGGGGGGTGATCCCAGCGCGTCCGCCAGCGGTATCACCCAAGGCGCTCGGCCTCAGCGTGGAGCTGGGCCAGCACGGCGGTCGCTGCCTCCACGGGGAGTTCCCTACGGCCACCATCGGCCCTGTAGGCGCGCTATGATGATTCAGACGTGGCGGGCCGGGTCGCTGGCGTCAGGGCCAGCGTTGTCGAGGGCCAAGTCGGTGGCGACCAGCAGGGGACTCGGTTCAGTATCAAGCGCATGAATACGATTAAGGCCAACCACCGGCGAGGGTATTGGAGATAGAAAAGGATATTAGTTAACCACTCAAAGTGGCGGTGATCGGGGTTCAAGGATAGCGAAAGTGTATTAGATTTCGCTGTTACTTTCAATACTATATAGTAACTCCGTATAGTTGCTGCGTATTTTTTTTGTCATGGGGTGTAGGCTACCGTGCGTTTGCTCATGGATGGCGAGAGCACGTTCATAGATTGGGCGAGCACTAGTATAGTCACCCATTGCGTGTGATAATTTCGCAATGTTGTTTAAGATGGCGGCAACAAGTGTAGGGTCTGAATCAGGTGTCTGTTCACAGATCGCGAGAGCACGTTCATAGATTGGACGGGCACTAGTGTAGTCACCCATCACATAGCACAAATAGGCAAGATTATTCAGCCTATGGGCGGTGTGAAGATAATCTATGTTGAAGGTATGTTCGTAGATAGTGAGAGCACGTTCAAGAAGCGGGCGGGCCGCTGTGTAGTCACCTGTTGCGTGTATTGATTGAGCAAGGTCATATAGGCTTGTCACAGTGTCAGGATGGTTAGCACCCAGGAAGCGTTCGCGAGTTTCGAGAACGCGTTCAAGGAGCAGGCAGGCAGCAGCATGATCACCTATCACTTGTAGTAAATTGGCAAGACCATTCAGATGGGTGGCGGTATCAGGGTGGTCAGGGCCAAAAGTGTGTTCGCAGATTGAGAGAGCACGTTCATAGAGCGGGCGGGCCGCCGCGTAGTCGCCACTTGCGTGTATTAATTTAGCAAGGTTGTATAGGCTTGTCGCAGTGTCAGGATGGTTAGCACCCAGGATGTGTTCACGGATTTCAAGGGCACGTTCAAGAAGCGGGCGAGCCGCTGCATAGTCGCCCATCGTATAACACACATTAGCAAGACCATTCAGATGGGTGGCGGTATCAGGGTGGTCAGGGCCAAAAGTGTGTTCGCAGATTGAGAGAGCACGTTTATAGAGCGGGCGGGCCGCTGCATAATCCCTCGTGATTCTCAAAGAACCAGCGAGATTATTTAGACTAAGTGCAGTCTGAGGATGGTCAGGGCCAAGAAAGCGTTCGCTTATTTCAAGAGAACGTTTGAATAGTAGTAGGGCTGCATTGTTGTCACCCATTGTCCCCAGCAAGTTAGCGAGGTTATTCAAGCTACCTGCGGTGTCGGGATGATCAATACCGAGGGTGTATTCACGGATTTTGAGAGCGCGTTCGAAGAGTGGACGGGCGGCTGCGTAGTCACCCGTTTGGAATAGTACGTCAGCAAGGTTATTGAAGCTTGTCGCCGTATCGGGATGGTCAGCACCGAGGGTGTATTCACGGATTTTGAGAGCGCGTTCGAGGAGCGGACAGGCGGCTACGTAGTCGCCCGTTCCAGATAGTAGTTCAGCAAGGTTGTTGATGCTCGTTGCCGTGTCGGGATGGTCGGTACCGAGAATGCGTTCGCGAGTTTCGAGGGCGCGTTCGAGGAGCGGACGAGCGGCTGGGTAGTTGCTTGTGCGAATGAACAAAGCGCCGAGGTTGTCCAAGAGTAGCGCTGTCAAAGCGTGGTCAGCACCGATGGTACGTTCGCAGATAGCGAGGGCACGTTCATAAAGTAGCCGGGCAGCTTCATAGCCGCCTGATCCTTCAAGTGGAACTGCGAGGTTATTCAGATTAGTGGCAATATTAGGATGATCATTGCCGAGAGTACGCTCTTGAATGATAAGAGCGCGTTGGTAAAGCGATACGACTTTATCTGGCGTATAGCGCAAGTTACTTAAATAAACCATCGCATCAGCAAGATCTACTATCAATGCCTCAGTATCTGTATCATCAGGCTGTTCAAGAATCCATGTCCATATAGAGTCAATTTGTGACCGTTCGCTGTCGAACAGGGATAATCCCGAAATTACATTCTGCCCACCCTGCTGATAAAGATTACGGGCATGTCTTGTTACTTTTTGATAGTACTGCGCACAACGCAGGCGGGCTTCGCGGGGATTGAATTTTGGCCTTGTAACCATTGTTTATTACGATTTACTAGGAATGTCGGTTTATGACATTGGCTTTCAGGAAGGAGTGACACGTACGCGGAAGTTGTGCAGAGCACAGCCGATTTCCATCACCATATCACGCACCCCAGTTTTAAACATATTGTCGGGATACACTTGGAGCTAACGCCGCGCTGCTGCATCGCGGTTGGCTTGCTCTTGGTCAAACAGGGCCAACCCGAGACAATACGCTCACCGCCAGCAATGTAGAGGTGTTGGGTTTCCTCCGCGACTGCGATATAGTGCTGTGGGTGTCGCAGCCGGATAGCACTAGGGTCGATCTGGAGCTTCACTGCTCACCCTCTTCTGCCCAGAACGACCTGGCGTGCGCGACTAGGATCGCGTGCATCCAGTAGCGGCTATCGGTCAGTTCAAGTAGCCCTCGGTTGATGAGGGTGCGCAAGGTGGGCTTCGGGTCGTCCACCTTCCAGACACACTGGATGGCCACCATGTCGAAGGTCGCCGGTTTGGGTGCAAAGACGCCCAGGTAAACGAAGTATTTCAAAGTTTCTTCTTTGAGTCGGCTCGTGCTCAAGTCCAGCAGCGCAGCCACGCTCGGCGTCGTCTGGTTGGCAATGTCGGCACGGTCTGCCGGAGCCTGTGCATCGATCAATGTAGCACCTTGGCGAAGATCGCGAAGCAGATCGATGATGCCAAAGCCGTAGCTTGCCTCTGTTTGGAGAAGCCGTCCGGCAACTTGAAGTGCGAGCGGCAAGCCCTCCAGATCTTCGACGAGTTCGCGACACGCACCTTCATTTGCAGCCACCACAGTAGGTGCCAAGGTGCGCAGCAGTCTCAGCGCATCTGCCGGGTCGAGTACGCCCAACACATATATGTCATTTGGTGTTGCCGCAATGGCGCGGGCAACTTCCGGCAGGCGGGTGGTAAGTAGCATGGTGCAGTCGGCCCCGCCGATGCGGAACGGGAGTAGGTGTTCAGATTCCCACACATCGTCTACGATGAGCAACGCACGCTTTGTCCGCATCACACCGGCAAGTATCTGCGATGCCTCCTCAACGGTCTTTGCGCCGTGCAGATTAGAAATCCCCAGAGCCCGGCCCCACGATCCAAGCTCGGCGAACAGGTTGGGTTGCTGTCCAAGTGAGGCCCAGAGCACCCCGTCAGGGAAGCGGGTGGTGATCTCAGCATCGTGTGCGAGCGCGGCGGCTACGGTCGTCTTACCGACGCCCGGCCAGCCGCGCATCGCCGTTAGGACATGTACCGATCTAGCCTGTTGATCCAACGGCCTAATGCCGATTCGCTGCTTGAGCTTCGCCAGGTCGCTGTCACGCCCGATGATCAGTGCTGGCATAGGTGGCGCGGTTCCGATGATCGTCGGGGGTGGAGTCGGTGCCTGAACCTGGAGTGTGACGTTGATGATGTCGTGCCCTGCCACATCGCGGAAGCGGATATCGCCGGTCTGCGCGCCGGCCCCGAAGCTAATCAGCGCGCCATCCGCTTGCTGCACCTGCCGCCCGGCGAGCGTGCGGATGAGTTCGCCGAGGCGCTGATCATCTGCGAGCACCTGACTCAGATCCTCGCGGGCGATCTGGCCCTTACCCAGGTCGCTCAGCAGCCCGGTGAGTAGCGAGAGTGGATCGGCCAAGGCGCTGCTCAGCGCATCGGGAAGCGCCTCGGCCAGGGCGGCACGCAGGCCCGCCGGTGTCATTACGGGCTCCGCTGATGGCGAAGCAGCCACGACCGGCACCGGAACACCATAGCATCCGATGAAGAGTAGCGTGTTCGCCTCGTCATCACCCAGCCCGACAAGGCGCATCAGCGTGCGTAGCGTGTCGAGCGGCAGGCGGTTCGTGCCGTCAAGGTACTTGTAGAGCGTGGTGCGGTCGATGCGCAACTGCTCGGCGATCCAGGTCTTGGTGCCCTGGGGTCGCCGTCCCTGCATACGCGTAATGTAGGCATCTACTGCGGCGTTGAGCCGGGTGAGGAACTGTTCTGGGTCAGGTAGTATGTGTTGGTTCATTGTCTTTCCGGTGTGTCGATGCATCTGCGACACCTGCGGCGATAACTGTGGTCGATTGGTCAACATCGCGCGCAGTACGCTACGGATGTCGCAGCGCTGTGGCCCGGACAACCACCCCGGCGCCGGGCTGATCACCCGGCTCGGTGGTCATTCTGCTCAGGAGAATGACCATGACCATCGCCATCCTGCTCGTCGCCCTGCTCGTCCTCATCCTGCTCTTGCCTCATTCCTGGGGTGAGACGACCGATTTCCTTGGCCGCCGTGCGGGCTGGTGGCGCTCGGCCCTGTACATCTACCGCTATAGCCCTGGCTTCGAGTCCATCGAGTTCGATGGGCTGCGCCGCCTCCAGACCTGGGTGCTGCTCGTCGCCGGTCAGGTCATCGCGCCGCTTCAGCCGGAGTTGGTGGCGTGGCTCGTCGAGGTGATCCGCCGAGCGCTTGGCCGGTAGCTTCCGGCTGTGCCGTTAGGTGAGGGCGTCCTTGGTGACGCCCTCGACCGTCGCAGAACGATGCGTGACGGGGTGAAAGCCATTGCGTATGGCACGAACCACCGAGCGTGGAGTCAGCACAATCGCCGTCTGACCTGTTGGTCGTACGACCGGGGCTCCGTACCCGCCGGGCGTCCAGGGCAGAATGCCTCCATCAAGGACGAGATAGGGAGCGAGTCCGTCGCCCAACGCCACAAAGACACCCTCCGGCAGATCGTCGAGGGCGTCGAGGTAGACGCGCCGACGCTGGTCGCGCGCATAATACGCCTCCGTGAGCCGCTCACGGTGAAGTTGATCGTCAATCACATCCACCTTGGGGGTCGAGCCGCCAGCTAGTTCCGGGTTAGCCGCCGCCCAGTGCTGCTGAAACTCTGTGAAGCGCGTGTGGCTGCACTGGGCGCAGGGCCGATGCCCAGCCGCGAGGGCCGTGGCCTCATCAAGGAAGAACAGCTCGGTGTACTCACCTGGCGTCATGATCTTCCGCTGGCGGTCGCCGAATGCGAGGTTGCAGATGATCCAGCGCGTCGTCCGGTAGTGGTAGATGATGTGCTGGTGATCGTCATGCAGACACCCACGGTTGCCCATCACGTCGCCTCGGGCCGGGTCTGCAATGATGCTGCTCAACGGGGTGACACGATTCTGGTATGGCATTGCAACCTTTCTCACCCCGCGCTGCTGCGGGTCAGAACCTGCTTCCGTAGATAGCTAGGCCAGGTATGGTAATTACGGTCGCGGCCACACCTTGCACGCTTCAGCGAAGAGGTACTCGCCGCGCTCGGTAATACGCGCCTCCCCCCAATCAAGTATCTGGCGTTTATCAAAATACCGATTGAGCCACAACAGGCTCTCGCGCAACTTTTCCAGCTTGGCTGAGAATGGGTCATTGCTGAGTGCCGAGTTCAGCGGGATGGTGACCAACGTGAGGTTGCCGAAGGTGTCTCGCATGCGTGTGCGGGTGTCAAGCGCACCCTGCCGTGTCTGCTCATCGGCATCGGCAGCGACCGGAAGGGGCCACAGGGACTCATGCGCCGTTTGGGGGAGGAGGTGCTCAACCGAGTAGGCTGAGGCGGGAAACGGGGCATGCTCTTGCTTCGACCCGTAGTGCTCCCACTCCAGAGCCTCCAGCACGATCTGCACGGCCCTGTACGCAGTTTGTCGTAGACCGGGGTATGGAGCCAGCGGGCGGCGAATAGTGCGTCATCCGGCCACTCCACCGTTGGCCCGCTCAGGTTCAAGAGATACTGCTGAATCACATGCCGCGTGATCGGGCCGCCGCGCCGTAGGTCAGCGAGCATTTTGAGAAAGGTGCGGTTGTAGCCTTTCGTCGTTAGCTCACAAACCATCCGGCGCACAAGGTAGGATTCGAGGTCGGTGATGATGCCGTCCAGGTCGGCCTTGGTCTCCTCAGCGCGCTCGACGAAGAGGAAGAGCAACAGCGGGTAGATGGTGCTTACGTCCATCGTCCGTAAGCGGCGCCCGAAGACCGCGAGCCGGTCACGATCATCATGCGTGTAGAGCCGACGGTAGAAGTCGCTGTAGCGGGTCAGCTCCCGTAAGGTCGGTTCGACCTCCCGCGTTAGGGTGGAGGCACCACCGAGCCACCAGTCGCAAAAGGCCCGATACAGGTGGGACATCTGGATGCTGTCATCAACCTTGGTCAACTGGCTTGTGAGGAAGTTGAAGAGAAACAGCTCAAAGCGAGGGTTGACCAGACGCCCTTGGCGTACCTCTTCCTTCCAGAAGGCTGCGGTTGCCGTCTCGTCATAGAGACGCCAGTAGGTTGTATAGAGACGCGTTACCTCGTCCTGCTTCCCCGTGACGCGCGACGCCTCCAGGAAGACATAGTTCCGCACCAGGTCGCCTGCGCGCAATCGCACACCACGGGCGTTGAGCGTTTCGAAGATGACCTGCGGATCGTCCGTCTCATCCAGATCAATCTTCACCAGCTCCAGGTAGTTGGCAAGTGCGGTGTACAGGTGGTGGACGCGGATGGTGATGGTGTTTGCATCAATCACGGTCGTCGGGTCATCATCGTCCCAGGGCTTTTCGGCGAAACAGCGGATCGCCTCGGCGAAGAACAGGTAGGCCGCCACAAGCCGAGGGGGTGGTTCCGGCTTTTTCGCGTAGGGTCTCTTAATCGGCGGGTAGCGTTTGAGTAGCTCAGCGGGCGAGCCGGCGTCCCAGAGGTTGTGGAAGCAGTCACGGTCGCGCGTGGTGGGGATGACCTTGAGTTGCTCCAGCTCGGTCTGGTAGATGACTGGATTCTCGCTCATCTGCCCAAGGGAATTCGCCGTAACGGGGATCTTGGCATTGCGGCAGAAGTCGCGCAACGCGATCAGCACGATTTGGAGCGTGGTGAGCCGTTGCTGCCCATCGATCACCTCGACGCCAGGGTGCTCGCGCCCCGTGAAGGAGAGACCGCGTAACACGATAGCGCCCATAAAATGCTTGCGTGGCGGGCGCGTACCGCCTGCGGCGACCTCATGCGCCTTCTGCACAATGTCCTCCCAAAGCGGCTCCCACTGATCGCGCATGTCCCAGACGTATTGGCGCTGGAAGATGGGCACGAGGTAGCGGCACTGGGGTGAGAAGATCTGGTAGACCGTCACCTTCGTTGGGATCATCGGAACACCTTTCTATTCGTGCGAATCGCGTAGGTCAGCGCATGCGGCGGCACTGGATTGGACATCGGGTAGCGGATCAGTAATTACCCCGGCAGCCCATACTGCCGCGCTGCCTCTACGGCGGGGCCAAGTACCAGCTCGGTGCGGCCCGCGCTGGCGTCGGTGCCCTTGATGATGCGGTAGCTCATGCCGCTGGCTCCGGCGAGTTCTTCGGCGTAGCGTTGCTTCGCCAGCACCACCGGGGCGTCGATCTTGTTGTCGCCCTTCACCTCGACGATGGTGTATTTGCCGTCGGTGCCCAGCAGCAGGAAGTCGGGGTAGTAGCTGCGGATGGTGTGCGACTCGGGGTCGATGTACTGGACGAAGAAGTCCGATTGGCCGTGGGTCAGCATGCCGGTGAAGTAGAGCTTGTCTACCCGTTTGTCGTTGATCAGCTTCCAGAACAGATCGCGCTCGGGGTTCGAGTCGAAGCAGTAGGTGTCTAGGTGGAAGCTCTTGGTCGCTTCCTTGCCCGCGTCGGCCTCGCGCACGATTAGGTGCGGCTTGCCGCGCAGCTCGTAGAAGCCGTCATCCGGCACCTTCACCAGATCGATCTCGTACTCGTCTGTGCGCTCGAAGTGTTCGATCTTGTAGAGCAGGTCGAAGAGGCGCGGGATGACCCAGTCGTAGAGCAGTTCGTTGAATTCGTTGACCCGCGCCAGGAGCGTCGGCATGCCCTCGCTGCTCCGCTCCAGCAACGCCTCGATCTCTAGGCAGGGTTTGTTCAGGTAACGTGCGACCTCGGCCACCAGGGTCATGGCGCTGAAGGTGCGCCGCTCGCGCAGGTGCGACAGATCCTCGCTCTTCGTCGCCTGCTTGTACTCGGCCAGACCCTCGCGCTCGGTGTGGATGAGCCGGTAGCCTTCGGTGGTGGCGCTGACTAGGTCGAGGCTGAAGGAGTCCGGCGGTGCCTTTTCCTGCATGTTGAACAGTCGGCGCACCCGCTTGAGTTTGACCTTCTCGACGGGGAGCTTGACCTGCGTTCGGACTGGCTCGCTCGCGGTGCCGCCCTTCTCGATTCCACTGATCGAGACGCGGAAGTTCTGCTGGAGTTCGTCGTCGAGGATCTGCCGGTTCTCCGCGCTCAGGTAGACGTGGCCGGTGTTCTCGGCGATGCCGATGGCCCGCAGGCAGCGCATTGTCGCCTGGAGGACGAAGATCTTCGATTTGGGCTTGCGGTAGAGCGCTACGGCGAAGAGTGAACGGCAGTTCCAGCCCTCGCGCCCCTTGTTGACCAGCAGGATGAACTGTTTGGTCGAGGCGGGTGTGTCGAGCCGGTTGAACTCGCGGATGTCGTCGTTTGAGGTGAGTTTGTCGTCGCCCACGTTGACCAGGATCGCGCTGGTGGGGATGTCGTGACGGCTTAGGGCCGCCTCGACCGCCGGGCGCAGTTCGTTCTGAAGCTCGTCAATCGTGGCGGCGAAGAAGGCCATTTTGGGGCGCAGTCCCTCGTGGCGGTCGTCGAGTTTGTGGTGCGTGAGGAAGTCGTCAATGGCGATGCGAACGAACTCGGTACTCTTCGGGTTGGTGTACCCGTGGGTTCGCACCTTCTTCAGGAAGCCTTTGTTGATCGCGTCCTGAAGCCCAAAGGCGTAGACCACTTCGGGCAGGATCTGGTTCTGAACGTAGGGCGTGCCGGTGTAGTTGTAGCAGGCCACCACTCGCGTGCCCGACGCCTTGAGGCTGGTCGCCAGGGCGTCGATGGTGACGCGCAGGCTCGTTGGCGACTGCTGGATGCCCATGTCTTTGGCAAGCTGCGTACCAAAGGCGTGGTGGGCTTCGTCCACGTAGATGCCGAGTTGCTCTAGGCGGCGCAGCTTCTCGAAGCGCTGGTTGGTGGTGAGGTCGTCCTCGCTCTCTAGGTCGTCGGTGGCGTAGAGGTCGGCGTTCTCGGCGTAGACCGACCCGCTGGCGATGACTGGGGCGTGGCTCTTCATCAGACGATCCATCGCGGACTTCTCGGCGTGCTGGCGCTTGAGGATGATCTTCTGGGTGTTCGAGATGATCAGGTTGAAGCGCGAGCGGTCGAGCAGGTTGAGCGTGACGCCGCTCTCGTCGAGGAAGTGGAAGCGGATGTTGGTGTCGAGCCAGGCGACGTACTCGGCGGGCACGACCCGCGCCTTATCGAAGGTCTGGATTTCGCGCAGTGACTGAAGCACGGTGGTGTCGGGTGCGAAGACCAGTGCGTTGTGGCAGTAGCGCTCGTCTTTGGGGAACTTGTTCGCCAGGATGAACTCGTAGAAGATGCAGGCGGCCATCAAGATGGTCTTGCCCGTGCCCATCGTCAGGGCGAAGATGTAGTTCGGGTAGGCGCGGGCGTAGGCGCGCATCTGGGCAAAGACCGCCTCGAACTCTTCCTTGGTCTGCTCTTTGAACAGGCCGAGCTGCCCCGCCTGCCCCAGCGCCGCTTTGCTGCGCCCCTCGAAGCGCCCGGTCTGCTCCGCCCAGTCGCGGTAGATCGCGTGAACCGCCGGGTTGCCCAGAAACTCCTTGAGGAAGACGTAGATTTCGAGCGCCTCGTACTGCGGCGGGCGCAAGAAGGCGTTGGCGTTGGTCGGCTCGTTGAAGGCGAGGTATTTGCGCGTCAGTTCGCGGTAGCTCCGCCAGATACGGCCCTTGTTTTGCCGATAGAAGTCCAGCAGGTGGGTGAAGAAGGCGAAGTCGAGTGAGGCGTGGGTGGTTTTTTTGGCTTTTGGCATGGTTCACGCTACAACGGATCGGGCAGCGCCCAATCTTCGGTTCGTAAATGGGGCACCAAGCCGAAATCGCGCTGATTGCGTGTCGCCAGGGTTGCCTGCTGGGTCAGGCAAATTGCGGCAATGCGTAAATCCTGCGTCCCAATGCGAATACCCTGCCGTCGCAGGGCTTCAAATTGGGCCACGGCGTTTTGGTCGTAGGACAGAATGCGTACCGAGGCAAAGAACTGGATGGTCTCGCGCAACCGCTCGTATTCGCGGGCGGCTTCAGTCTGGGTCTTTGCGCGGCGAATTACGGCCATCCGCCCTTGGAGTTGCTCATCTGCTGTGATGATCGTCACGGCACGCTGGGCGAGCGGCACACCCGCAAGGTGGGCCAGCAAGCGCGGGTGCCCGCGCTGCAACAGTGAGAGGTGATCCGTGTCGAGGACATACAGGGTGGTCATGATGCGGGCGACTCCGCATCAACGGCAGCGCGCTGCGCCGCCAGCGCCTGTTGAAACTGCTCCCACGAGGGGTCATGCGCCCAGATACCCGCCGCTTGCACCCAGGGGTCGTCAGCCGGGGCCACTGGGACGGGCAAATCCACCTGGACGATATGGCTGCGGGTCTGGAGATCGGCGAGGGCGTTGCGGAGCGCGGCAATGGCCTCCGCCTCGCTCGTGCCGGAGGCGATCACATCCGCGAGTGCCAGGGCACGCGCTGAATATTGATTATCGGCGTGACGAGTCACAAGGACAGCGGTTGTCATCGGGGTTCCTTTCAGATTTTAGATTGCAGATTTTAGATTTTAGATTGCAGATCGAACAGATTGGCAAGCCTTGGGCGGTTTTGCGGCTTTAAGGTTTCGGTCATGCTGACGGCAATCTAAAATCAGCAATCTCCAATCCAAAATCCCATCACCCATACTTCACCTCCTGCTCCAGCGATTCGGCGAGCAAATCGGTGATCTTGACCCGGATGGTGCCCGCGTCGGCGGGAATAGCGTAGCGCCCCGCCACCAGCGCCTCGCCCTCGGGGATGTCCGTCACCGTCGGCTGTAGCACCGCGCCGTCGTAGTTCCAGTCAATCATGACCGATTCGACCAGCTCACGCCAGTCGGTCACATGCTCTTGCTGAAGGCTGAGCTTGCCAAGCAGGTTCAGCGGGTAGAAGCGCTCGATCACCAACTGGTCGCCCTGCACGACGATTTTGGCCTCAGAGTCACGCTTGAACTGGATGTCTTGCTTGTCGCGCAGAATGTCAACCACCTCGACATCCAGCTTGTAGGCGACCTCGCGCTGAAGGTGCGCGGCGAGTCCTGGCTCGTGGCCCATACAGACCAGCGTGAGACGCTCGACGGGCTGGGTGGGCTGTTCCGCCTGGCGCCGCTCGAACGCCTTGTAGTCGAAGCCGGTGATGAGTTCGTTGAGGTCTTGGCGCGTGGCGATGCGGTTGACGGGCATGAGCTTGACCATGCGCCCGTCCTTCTCGCCGTCGAAGAGGCTGCCCGCCTGAAGCCGGTTGACCTCTAGCGCCTGAAGCAGCAAGTCTTTCGCCTCGACCGGGTTACGGAAGATGTCGTAGTTGTTGATGTTGTAGACCTCGAAGCCGGTGTAGCGCGCCGTGGGCGGCTCAATGTCGTCAGCCAGGGCGAGCTTGCGCTGCGGCTGGTGCAGTTCGGCCCCCAGACTGATGAGCCGCTTCGTCGCGGTCTGCACCGCCCCCAGGTTGATGTCTGCGCCGATGAAGCGCCGACCGAGTTTCATGGCGACGGCTTGGGTTGTGCCGCTGCCCATGAAGCAGTCGAAGACGAGATCGCCGGGGTTAGAGGAGGCTTTGATGATGCGCTCTAGGAGCGCTGCTGGTTTTTGGGTTGGATAGTCTAATCGCTCCACTGCTGTTGGCGAAAGGATACCTATTTCAGACCAAATCGTTGCTGCTGCTACTCCAGGGCGCTCATCAAGATAATATTTAATATATGGCTGACCAGTACTACTAAAATAGAGTCGCCCTTCCTGGTACATAGCTTCCATCTTGTCTTTGGAATAGGCCCAAAAACGTCCTGTCGGCGGGCGAACACCATGAAAATCATAAACCGTATCACCGCCCGGTTTTGCTGCTGTAGGTGTTACGAGACGATAACGCCGACCGCTATCGTCTATTTTATTGTATTTAGGACTTACGCAGTTGGCCTCACCTGCGGTACGATGACGCCATGAATGAACCCAAGGTGACCGATCTCGACTACATCACCTTCCTCGTGGCCGCCCACGGCGTGGTTTCGTGTAC
>CAIWXH010000610.1 GCA_903916565.1 uncultured Oscillochloris sp.
CAGTAGTGGTGATGAAGGTCCAGTTTCTCCAGCCGGGCGGTGGCGGGGCTTGCCAGCAGCGCCGTTGCGCCCTCGTCGCCGAGCGTGCCAAGGGAGAGATCCAGCACATGGAGTTGCTCAAGCACCGGGGCGTTCGCCAGCGCCACCGCGATCTCGTCGGCAAGCTCGCTGTTACGCAGGCCCAGGTAGCGCAGGCGCGGGAAGCGGTCGCCCGCCAGGATCGGGGCCAAATCCTCGACCGTCGCGTCGCCGTCGTAGTTCGGCGTGCCGAGCCAGAGTTCCAGATGCTCCAGGGCCGGTAGCTCCGCTGCGGCGATGGCGCGCACCACCCCCGCAGGGAGGCCACCGCTTTGGACGGTGAGGCTCCGCAGGTTCAGGTGCTGAAGCGCCCCAAAGCTGAGGCTGTTGCTCCCGCGCACGCCGAAGTGTTCTAGCTGTGGGTAGGCGCTCAAGAGCGGACTCATGTCCGTGTTCTGGATCCAAGAGATTTCGCACTCCTCGCTGATCACATCGCCGAAGAAGATGGCGCGCAGGTTCGGCAGCCGGTCACGGGCCGCCACCAGCGCCTCAACCACACGGGCAGCCTCAGCGCTCTGATCGAACATCTCGCCCCAGGCTCCCACCACCAGGCCCGCGAGCGCAGCGACATCAGGGTGTGCCAGCAGAGTGACGAACTGGTCGCTCCACTGCGTACCTGCCTGCGCCGTGTTGTATGACAGCGCAAGGCGCAGGGCGTACCCGGCAGCGACCACGCCGCCGTTCGGGTTCCAGTCAACGACCGTCAGGCCGGCGAACTGGGTGAGATGCTCATAGAAGCTCATAGCTCGGCTTTCTATCAGGACTGGTACTGTAAGTAGAAGTGTACAGTATCGCCAGGTCAGGCGGTGCCAACTTACGCCACCCACTCGGCCAGCAGCGCCTGCCAGGGCTGCCAGCACCAAGCCCCGTGCCACATCCCGTGCGGCAAGACAAGCGGTGTGGCGAAGCGGCGCTTGTGGGGCGTGTACACGACTCGCTCGATCCCGTCCTGAACCGTGTGGCTTACTGTGTATAGCAATCCTATCCGGCTTATTGAATCCGGGGGACTAAAGTCCCCGGCTCTTGATCGGCGAAGCCTGCCTTCGCAGGCTCAACAAGGCCGCGTAGGCGGCCTTCGCACCGCGTAGCCCGTGGCTTCAGCCACCGGGCGGGCGCGCAACAACCGCTGTAGGATTGCTATAACCCGATATAGTACGGAGGATTAGGATCAGGGCCGAGTCGCGCCAAGCGGTGAGAACCGATGGGCATGTTTCAAACCAGCTTTACCGTTTAGCGATCTCTCGCAAAGCCGCAAAGTCGCAAGGGGCATGGCCCCCTGCGACCGTACAGTTGTTCGCAGTGCGGCGCTCGACCCCCGGGGTGGTCGAGCGCCGCACGAGGCGTGTTGCTCCAACGGGCTGGGTTTTGCAGCGACCCCGTCACGACGAAGGTGACGCTGGCAGTCTTCGCTGCGGGCCAGGGAGGAAGGGTTCCCCCTGGCCCGGCTTGGTTGCGCGGTCGTTGTGCGCCTATCTCATGACGATCGGGAAGAAGATCAGGAAGTTGCCGACGATGACGGGAGAATTCCCACTAGAGGTGTTAACCACTCCAGTTGGGGTGACGAGGCCCGGCGTGTTCCGCCAGTTGTTCGGGTTGAGCAGCGACCCCGTCACGACGAACGTGACGCTGCCATCCTTGG
>CAIWXH010000611.1 GCA_903916565.1 uncultured Oscillochloris sp.
ACGATGTCGCCCGGCACGCCCGCTCGCTCGATGTAGCGCACCGCCGAGCAGAGGGCGAAGATACGCTCGGACGAGGTGAGTGTGTAGGGCCGAACCAGCCGAACAATCTCGGTCATCTCCGCGTCGAAGTCGGGCGGCAGTTCCTGCACTGTGGGCGCACGATAGCGCACGATGTCGAACCCGGCTCGGCGCAGCAGGGCGCGTAGCCCGCCAATCAGTGCGTTTCCGCTCATGGTTGTGTACCCCCATTGGACAGCATGCGCGCCACCTCGTGGATCGCAGAGCGATTCAGCCACCAGCTCAGCCCGAGATAGACCGCGCCGCCGGTGGCCCCGAGCAGTGCCAGTTCTCCCAGATCCGGCAGGCCAGTCGTCAGGGGCGCAAGCCCGAGGATCACCAGGAGCATGCCCGCGCCGCAGGCCAGGGCTGGCAGCAGCCCACAAACGAACTCCGTCACGGATAGGCCGATCAGGGTGAAGGGAATAGCGAAGGCCGGGTAGGCCGTCACCAGAGTGACGATGGCGTAGGCTGCGGTCACGCCGAAGATCCCCCAACGCAGGCCGATGATAAACCCGATCACGGTGATGACGCCTGCGCCCACACCCCAGCGCAGCAGCCAGTCGGTGCGGGCGCGGGCCTGGTAGATCAGCCCGACGGTGCCGCTGAGCGACTGGAACAGGCCAACTGGAGCCAGCACGAGCAGGAGCGGTGCGGCAGGCAGCCACTCGGGGCCGAAGGCCGCACGCACCAGCGGCTCGCGCAGCGTCCCGAGGACAATGAAGATCGGTGTGGCCAGGAAGGCGATCATAGCCGTCAGTTGTAGGTAGGCGCGGCGGAAACGGGCGTCATCCTCGATCCGCGCCAGTACCGCGAACATCACCCGGCTGATCACCAGCGACAGGCTCTGCTGCGGGAAGAGCATGATCCGGTAGGCGAGCGTATAGATGCCCAGGCTCAGAGTCCCCAGGTAGCGCCCAACCAGGGCGTAGTCAGCGTTGCGGATGATGTAGTTGGCGATGTTGAATCCGACCAGCCCCGCGCCGTAGGAGCGGATCGTCTCAATCGCACTGCGGTCGAAGCGCATGCGCGGACGCCAGGGACTCGCCACCCAGGCCAGGATGGTTGTGGTCAGCGTGGTGGCCAGCGTCTGGCCGACCAGGCTCCAGACGCCCATGCCCGACAGGCCCATGCCCACGCCTACGGTGGCCCCCGCGACGGCGGCGCTGATCTCGACCAGCGCCAGGGCGCGGAAGGCGATGCTGCGCTGGATCAGGGCGAGTTGCACCAGGCCGAGGCTAGAGATCACGAAGCTGATGCTTAGCAGGCGCAGCACCGGGGTGACGCCCGGCTCGCGGAAGTAAAGCGCGGCCAGCGGCGCGCCCAGGGCGATCAACGCGGTGCAGAGGGTGCCAATGCCCAGGTTGAGCCAGAACGTACTCGCCAGCAGGCTGTCATCGCACTCGCTGCGCTGGATGATCGCCGCGCCGGTGCCCAGGTCTTTCAGCAAATCGACAAAGCCGGTGATGGTGATCGCCATGCTGAGCAGCCCGTAGTTCTGCGGGCCGACAAGCCGGGTGAGCAGCACCAGCGTGCCGAACACTAATATCTGACGCCCGATCTGGCTGACGGCGGCCCACTTGACGCCGCTCACGGCTGCCTGACGCAGAGCAGTCATCGGCGCACCCCGGCAATGCGGGCAGCGTCGAGAATGGCCCAGAGTCGGTTGAGCTGGGTACGCTGGTCGAAGTGGACGCGGGCGCGGTCTGCGGCAGCCGCCCCCATTCGCCCGGCCAGCGCCGGGTCGCGGGCCAGAGTCAGCATCGCCTCGGCCATGCCCGCCGCGTCCCCCTGATCGACCAGCAGGCCGGTCGCACCCTCAACAACCACATCAATGATCCCGGCGTGGCGGGTGGCTACCACTGGCAGACCGGCGGCCCCCGCCTCGATGATCGCCACCGGGGTGCCCTCAGAGTCGCCGGACAGCGCCACCAGGGAGTGCTGGACAAAGGCGCGTGAGCGGGCCATCAGGGCGGCAACCTCGGCGTGGGGCAGGGGGCCGGGGAAGCTGACCACGTCGGCCAGACCCATGGCCTTGGCCAGACGCAGACACGACTCGCGCAGCGCCCCGTCGCCCACCATCGTCAGGCGGGCCTCGGGCATGGCGGCGTGTACCTGCTGGAAGGCCAGCAGGGTAAGCTGGGGAGCCTTCTTATCAACGAAGCGACCGACAGCCAGGAAGTGCGGCGGCGCGGCGGCGGGGTTGGCCCCCTGAAATAGATTGACATCAGCGCCATACGGCAGGTAGTGCAGGCGATCACGAGGCGCACCGAGGGCCAGTAGGCGCGACTCCATCTCACGCGAGACGGCGATGATCGCGGCGGCGCGGGCGAACAGCGCGGGGTAGTGCGGGCCGTAGGTGGCAAGAATATCGCGCTCGTAGGCGTCGGCACCGTGAAAGTGTACAGCGAGGGGCACGTTGGCCCAGGCGCAGGCGCGGGCGACCTCCGCGCCAGTGGGGCCATACTCAGCCAGCACAAGCTCGCAGCGTACGGCGCGCAAAAACGCGGCCAGGCCGAGGTCGGAAGCCAGGCGCAGCGGCTCGCGCAGCGGGCGCGGCATGGTCGTCAGGCGGGCGCGAGCCACGCCAAGGGGCGGCGGCAGCAGCAGACGATGATGATCACGCCAGCGCGGGAACCAGCCGCCGTAGAGGACACGAATATCTGCCGGGAGGCCGCGCACATGGGCCTCGATAAAGCTCTCCGAGAAACTCTCACGGTTGGGCCTGATCACGCAGAGCCGGGGTGTCGTCACGACAGCACCTCGACGAGCGGGCGGCGGGCCACCATCAGATAGATACAGGCATCACGGGAGCGCCGGGTTGGCGAGGAGCAGGCGTCGGCCAGCGCCACAAGGGGCTGGATCAGCAGGCCAAATGGCGCGTGGAGCCGGGGCGGGATGGGCGCGAGTATGGCGTCCTGGAGCAACTGAATAGCCGCAGCGCCCAGGCCCATGATCCCCTCCTGGTGCTGAAGCTCCAGCCCAGCCAGCGCAATCTGGCGCGCCAGGCCGCTGCCCGTCCAGCGCCAGTAGTCGGTGGGGTTCGGGTGGTAGAGCCAGTAGCCGTGGGTCGAGAGGATCAGGATACCGCCGGGGCGGAGGATGCGCTGGCACTCGGACAGATAGGCGGCGGGCGATACCACATGCTCAAGCACCTGGCTGGAGAGGACAATATCAACCGATCCATCGGCCAGAGGCACACGGCCATCGGCGGGCATATACAGATCGGCCCGAGGGTTATCCCGCAGATCGACCCCGATGTAGCGGGCGACTCGTGGCTCCAGAATCGGTCGGTAGGGCATCGCGCCGCAGCCGAGATCGACCAGCGTTGTGGGCGCTGCGGGTAGCCAGGAGTCGGCAACACGCTCGATAGCTTCACGCAGGCGAACCAGGGAATAATAGCGCGTACTCGTGCGCGGCGGGTAGAGGCGGTTAAGCATAGTCGTCCACCGGGGGCTGAAGCCTCCGGCTGTTGTCTGCGAAGGCCGCCTACGCGGCCTGGGTTAGGTATTCACGGGCCAGGCACACAGGGATTATGCACCATTCTGTACACTGCTGCAACCGTAGCAGAAAACGTGCTACCGTACACGCTGGAGTCCGATCAGCCAGCCGAAGGTTAGCAGCCAGACCCAATTGATCACGGCATAGGTAGGTTCCATTCTTCCAGATCCGCGCTCCACCACAGGCAGGACAGATTATCGGATGCGCCGTCGGCGGCGCAGGTGCCACCGGCGTTGTCGGCGGCGCAGGTGCCGATCCGGGGGTGCCGTTCACCAACACCTCGGTCAGCGCGAGAGGGCATCCATGGTGTACGCCTATGAGTGCATCGCTGGCGGCTACGCTGCGTCGGGGAGGGTATAGGCGAGGTCGTAGGCGTGGACGCCGTCAGCAATGTCCAGAGTCATTGTGCCGACCAGCCCGGCCAGATCGCCGGTGCCGGAGTCTGGCACGACACTAATCGCAAGTTGCTGGGTGCCGCGATCCACAGTGCCGCTATGCGGCAGGACAAAGCTGCCCTGGCGACCGTGGAGCGCACCGGTGACTCGCTCGATGGCAACGTAGCCGGCGGAAATCTCGACGCTGGTTCGGGCGCTGAGCATCTCGCCGTGGCTGGTGCCGACAAGGTCGCCCTGGAACTGCTTCGTGATCGCGAGTCGGCCAAGGCTGGCATCTGCCTCAGCGTGGGCGAGCGCCTGCGGTGTCAACTGCACCATCGGCCTACCTCGCCGCCGCCCGCGCCGAGAGCGAGCGGCAGGGCTATGCCGAGCGTGTCACCTACGTCCACGGCGATTTTGTGGCCCTCTCCCCTAGTGTGGCCCTCGCCGATGTCGTCGCGCTCGACCGGGTAGTCTGCTGCTACCCCGATATGCCGGCGCTGGTCGGGGCAGCGGCCGCCCGCGCCGGGCGGCTGCTCGGCCTGGTCTACCCGCGCGATGTCTGGTGGGTGCGGGCGGGGGTGCGGGTGGGTAACCTCGGGCTGGCGCTCCAGCGTTCGGCCTTCCGTATCTTCTGCCACCCGACCGCCGCCGTAGACGCAGCGATCCGGCAGGCGGGCCTCACCCAGCGGCTCCGGCAGACGCGCGGCATGTGGCAGGTAGTGATCTACGCCCGCAGCTGATCTCGCCAGGCTGGCAAACGCGGAGTTAAGGATGCCCGGATCGCTGACTGGCTACGCGACGTTCTCGGCCATTGTCCGCCGCCGGGCCAAGATCTGCAGGAGCGCCCGGCGTCGCTCCGCAAGCGTCGCCAGCCAGAACCCCGCAGTCCGCGTATCGGTTGATGCCGCCCCGGCGATCTGCTGGTCGATGAGCGCGATCATCTCCTCCAGGCTGGCGATCACCCCCTGGGCGCGGCGCGCCACCTGCCCACGCAGCAGATCCGACGCCCCCTGGTTAGCCGCGTCGAGCAGCGCCCGCACGCCGAGGAAAACCCCCGTGCCCAGCAGCACGGCCACCCCAATGCCCGGCACCATCCCGAGCCCGAGGCCGAGAGCGGCCAGGCCGGACGTGATGCCCGCCGCGCTCAGCCCAATCACCGAACCCGACGCATAGACGGCGGCGATCGGCACGCCCACGGCGGCCAGCCCGGCGGCGGCGACCTTCGTGGCCTGCGCCGCCGCGCTGTCGTTCTGGCCGCGCAGCCGCACGGCGCGCAGCTCGCGCACGAAGCGCCAGAGCGCG